>NZ_BCBQ01000043.1:0-45850 GCF_001320885.1 Pseudomonas sp. NBRC 111140 | reverse complement strand
AACACATGAATTTATTTGTCACCGACTATAACGCGGGGTTAGGCAACTGAAAACGCAGACCGGGTATTCAGTCCCTGAATGCCCCGTCACGCCGACTCAGTCGGCATCCGGCGCCCCCCGCTCATACCGGGCATTGAACGCCTGGATAAACCCGTTGCGCAGGATCTGCAAGAACGCCTCGAAGGCGCTGATATCCTGCTTGTGCACGCTGCCACTGAGTTCCACGCGGGTGGCGAACTGGTTTTTCGGCTGGTTCTTCAGGACCGTCTCGGTCGCACCCACCAAGGCCTCCCACACCGAGCGGAAGAAGCCCTTGTCCTTTTCTTCGACGTCCTGTTGCCAGTCGAACACGTCGACATCGCGCAGCAGCGGCTTTATATAGCCATTTAGCCGGCCGTTTTCCGCCTGGGCCTCGATCACCACGTCACCATGCCCGGCATTGAAGTCGAACTTGCCATAGGCGCTGGCAAAATCATTCAGTTTGCGCAGTTCGATGCCGGTAGCGCGAAGCCTGAATTTGAAGTCATCGAAATCACTGAACGGGTCGAAGGTGGCACGGCTTTCTACCTTCGCATCGCCCGCGATGAGCGCCGTACCTTCGAAACTCGCATCGCGACGGCCTTTTTTGTCGCGAACATTGGTCAGGTTGCGGATGTTGGCGTTCAGTTGTGTGGCCTTGAGGTCGACCGGTGGTTTGGAGTTGAAGTTGCGGAAGGTCAGCACGCCGTTGTCGATTCGCACTTCGTTGAGGGTGATGGGCAGCAGTTTTTCCAGCTGCTGGCGCCAGTCGGTGCCCTGGCCCGTCTGCGATGCCTGTTTGCTGCCACCGTCGACGAAATTCAGCTCGGGGCGCACGAAGGTCACTTCGGCCACCACCGCTTTGTCGTACCACAGCGAACGCCAACTCACCGAAAGGTCGATCAGCGGCGCGTCGAGAAACGGTACCGGCACCTTGCCGCTGGTCTTGACGATTTTCAGGCCATTGATCTGGTATGCGCCGCGCCACCAGGCCAGGTCCACATCGGCTACCTGGCCGCGGTAGTCACCCATGTCGGCCAGTTTGTCGTTCAGGTAGTCGCGCACCAGGTAGGGCAGGGCCAGGTGCAGGGCAACCAGCAGCACGATCAGGCTGCCCAGGCCCAACAGCGGCCAGCGATAACGGGCTCTCATCGGAGCGTCTCCAAGGCAGGATGTGCGGTTGACCGCGACGCGCCCCGCTGAGTTCGAACAGGCTTTACGGGCCATCGGCCGGGGCTTACCCTTGAGGTCTTTCCCTGCTTTTTTTCATGCCAAGGACCCCTGCCATGAGCCGTATCTTTGCAGACAACGCCCATTCCATCGGCAACACGCCGTTGGTGCAGATCAACCGCATCGCCCCTCGCGGTGTGACCATCCTTGCCAAGATCGAAGGGCGCAACCCAGGTTATTCGGTCAAATGCCGCATCGGCGCGAACATGGTCTGGGACGCCGAGAGCAGCGGCAAGCTCAAGCCGGGCATGACCATCGTCGAGCCTACCTCGGGCAACACCGGTATCGGCCTGGCCTTCGTTGCCGCTGCCCGCGGCTACAAGCTGATGCTGACCATGCCCGCCTCGATGAGCCTGGAGCGCCGCAAGGTGCTGAAGGCGCTGGGCGCCGAACTGGTGCTGACCGACCCGGCCAAGGGCATGAAGGGCGCCATCGAGAAGGCCAACGAAATCGTCGCCTCCGACCCCGCCCAGTACTTCCTGCCGGGCCAGTTCGAAAACCCGGCCAACCCGGCCATCCACGAAAAGACCACAGGACCGGAGATCTGGAACGATACCGACGGTGCGGTTGACGTGCTGGTGGCGGGCGTGGGTACCGGTGGCACCATCACCGGTGTATCGCGCTACATCAAGCACACCCAGGGCAAGGCGATCCTCTCGGTGGCCGTGGAACCCGTTTCGTCGCCGCTGATTACCCAGACCCTGGCCGGCGAAGAACTCAAGCCCAGCCCGCACAAAATCCAGGGCATTGGCGCCGGTTTCGTGCCGAAAAACCTCGACTTGTCGATCGTCGACCAAGTGGCGACGGTGACCGACGAAGAGTCCAAGGCCATGGCCATTCGCCTGATGCAGGAAGAGGGCATCCTGTGCGGCATTTCTTGCGGTGCGGCCATGGCGGCGGCCGTGCGCCTGGCCGAAAAGCCGGAAATGCAAGGTAAGACCATCGTCGTAATCCTGCCCGATTCGGGCGAGCGTTACCTGTCGAGCATGCTGTTCAGCGACCTGTTCAGCGAGCAGGAAAACCAGCAATAATCGGCGTTGCCGCTGATCCGGCGCAAGGTTGGGCGGCCTGGTTTATTGCAAAATCTTCATCAATGCGATCCCGCCCGGGTTGTTTTTACCTCGGCGGGATCGGTTTATGATGGCAGGATGATTTTTTGGAGAGCAGGCCGCGCAGCCCTGGCTCTTCCCCAAGGAGTGAAAGCATGACCTTTTCCTTTGCAGCCAAGGCGGGTGTCTTGCTGGTGTTTTTCGGCAGCGTGCTGTTCGTGCACCTGCGCGGCAAGGCCCGCCTGCCGGTGTTGCGCCAGTTCGTCAACCATTCGGCGTTGTTCGCCCCCTACAACGCGTTGATGTACCTGTTTTCCGGCGTGCCGTCCAAACCCTACCTGGACCGCCAGCGCTTCCCAGAACTGGACGTGCTGAAAGACAACTGGCAGGAGATCCGCGAAGAGGCCATGCGCCTGTTCGACGAGGGCTATATCCGCGCCGCCGAAAAGGACAACGACGCAGGCTTTGGCTCGTTCTTCAAGAAGGGCTGGAAGCGCTTTTACCTGAAGTGGTACGACAAACCCCTGCCGTCGGCCGAAGCTTTGTGCCCGCGCACGGTCGAGCTGGTCAGCAGCATCCCCAACGTCAAAGGCGCGATGTTCGCCCTGCTGCCCGGCGGCAGCCACCTGAACCCGCACCGCGACCCGTTCGCAGGCTCGCTGCGCTACCACCTGGGCCTGTCCACGCCCAACTCCGACGCCTGCCGCATTTACGTGGATGGCCAGGAATACGCCTGGCGTGATGGCGAAGACGTGATGTTCGACGAAACGTACGTGCACTGGGTCAAGAACGAAACTGACGTTACGCGGGTGATCCTGTTCTGCGACATCGAGCGCCCACTGAGCAGCCCGCTGATGACCCGCATCAACCGCCAGGTCAGTGCCTTCCTCGGCCGTGCCACCGCGCCGCAGAACACCGACGACGAGCGCGTGGGTGGGATCAACCAGGCGTATGCCTGGAGCAAGCGCTTCAGCAACAAGATCAGCAGCCACGTGAAGCAGTTCAAGCGCGCCAACCCCAAGGCCTACCGCGTGCTGCGGCCGGTGCTGGCGGTGGTGGTGGCTTACGCACTGTACCGCTGGTTGTTCTGATTGCGGCCTGCGTAGAGCGCCAGATTGATGGGGCGCTCTACGTACAGGAACCTTCAGCCAAGCCCTTCCAGCAAGCCATCAGCGCGGACCAGATCGACGATTACCTGCTCATCTACCGCGTATACGCCCCGTGATGCCCTCCACACCAGATGCTTGTCCTGCAAGGCGATGAGCGCTTGCTGAACCCCCGGCACCTCGGCCTTGATTTCGCTTTCCTGCACACCCGCCCGTTCCATCGCTTTGGCGTACAGTGCCAGGGTTGGGGCCTCAAACGGTGCGTATTCATTACCCTTTACGCACATGACGCGTAGAACGGCGGATTGAATCGGAGTGAGGCTGTGGATCACCTTTTTCAGGTTCACGTTAAGGTCATTGGCTTGCGCCTGAACAAGCTCTCGGAACCGTGCCGGTACGGCTTCGGGCTCGATGCTGAAGTCGAAGCGTATTTCATCCGCTGCCGCGCCCAGTAACTCAGGGCGGTAGCCGCTTTCTTTGAACAGTTGGAACACCTCTACCGGGTCGAGTGCGCAGGGGAGATCGATGTTGGCGCAAAGCCAGTCGATGAAGCCCTGATCCAGCGTTGGGAACTGCACCATCGCAGCGCCGAAGAACGCCTGATCTTTGCTATTGCGCAGCATGGCCAGTTTGTCCCGGTTCGAGCCCGTGCAAACGATGCGCAACCCATGGTGCTTCGAGCTGTTGAGTTCGTCCCGGGCCGCTTTGAGGGCGAACAAGGCTGCTATTCCCTGGTCGGTCGTGATTGCATGTTGCGCCTCGTCGATGATCAGCACGATGATCTTGCGTGATTCGTCGGAGAGCGCGACCAGCGCACTGGTGAGATCGACATCTTGCCCCAGCCCGATCTTGTCCACGCTGAAATTCAGGCCACCTACGGTTACCTTCTCCATGCCAGTGGACTTTGCCAGCCGCGTAATGAAGCCTTCGTTACGCCCGAGCGCCTCACGCACGGTTTCCACGATGACTTGGCCTGGGTCTTTGGTCAGGTCTTTCCAGAGGTCGGCGTACAGCACGATTGCCTGCGCAGCTTCGAGAGCGGGTCGAAGGTCTTCGCGTGCAAAGGTGGATTTACCGGTACGCCTGGGGGCCGCCAGAAACACCCCCGAGCTTGCTGCACTGCCCACGGCAACTTGCATGATCAATTTCGACAGCCGCGATGCTAGCGCTGGGCGGTGATAGACGGTTTCCGGCATTACGGCCTCCCATACAGCTTTATAGTCAATTATAGAGTGATTATAGAGCTATTATAGGCCGTATGAGAGACGTGGTTTATAGGCAATTATAGGTCGACTATAGATCGATTATAGGGAGCGTAAAGGTGATGGGGCGCATAGCGCCCCTCGGTCACTCAAGCCGGCTCTAATGCCTCGACCACCTTCCCACGGCTCAGGTGCACCACCTTGTCCGCCGTATCGAAGTACCGGTCATCATGCGAGATCACGATGATGGTCTTGCCCAAACGCTTCAGGTCCGGCAACAGCTCGGTGTAGAACACCCGGCGGAAGGTTGGGTCCTGGTCCGCCGCCCACTCATCGAACACCAGTACCGGCCGCCCATCCAGCCAGGCATTGACCAGCGCCAGGCGCTTGCGCTGCCCGGTCGACAAGTCGGTGGTGGTGAAGGCGCCATCGCGTACGCTGACCTTGTGGGCAATTTCCAGCCGTTCCAGGTAACGCGTGGCATCGCTGGGCAGGCTGTGCTCGTGCTCGGGCAGGTCTTCGAACAGGTAGTAATCGGCGAACACGGTGGTGAACAGCTGGCGATAGTCGTCCAGCGCCTCCGGGCCGACGGCCTTGCCGTTCAGGCGCACTTCACCGCGTTGTGGGGCGTACAGGCCCAGTAGCAGCTTGATCAGCGAAGTCTTGCCGCAGCCGTTTTCCCCGACGATGAACAGGATTTCGCCCGGTTCGATGCTCAGGTTCACAGGCCCAACGCGAAACGGCTCGTTGCCGTCCACGGGTGGGTACGCGTATTCGACGTTGTGCAGCTCCAGGTGCGCGGTAGCCGGGGTTTCGCGCTTGACCGGCGGCTCCAGCAGCAGGTGCGGTTCGGGCGAGGAGAAGCGTTCGGACAGGTCGGCTATACGGCGGAACGCCACCTGGGCGCGGCCGAGGATCGGCAGGTTGCCGATCAGCGTTTCCAGCGGGCCTTTCATGTACAGCAGCACCAGCACGAAACCGCTCATCACCGCCGGGTCATTGCTTGGCCACAGCGATTGCAGGGCCAAGGTCAGGCCGATGACCACGAAGAACAGCATCGACCCCAGGCTCTTGGCCGCCACGAAGATGTTGATGGCGCGGATGTGAGTGTTGGCGATGAAGTCGGCGGTGCCCTGGATGTTGCGCGTCAGCATGGCATGGCGGCGACGGCGGTCGATGCGCAGCTCCTTGGCCCCTTCGGCAATGGCCGAATAGTGCTTCTGCAGGTTGTCTTCGGCATCGCGGGCGGCGTTGAAGCCAGCCACGCCTTTTTGCCGTGCCACGTACTGGATGCCGCTGCCGATGCCGATGGCTGCCAGGGTGATGAGGAAGATCGGCCACGACAGCCACGCCAGGTAGGCCATGCAACCGGTTACCGTGGTGAGCGAAATGGCCAGCGGTGCAAAGGCGAAGGCAAAGTCGCTGATGGTGTCGACGTCGCGGGTCAGCACAGGGATCAGGCGGTGGGTGCGGTAGCGCTCGATCTGCTCGATCGGTGCCGACAGCACCTTGGCGCCCAGGTCCTTGCGCAACCGGGCAATGACCTTCTGGCCGACGTAGTTGGTGCCGCTGTCGGCCGCCACGCTACTGACCAGGGCCAATACACAGAGGCCGGCAAAGGCCAGGATCACACCCTGGCTCATGCCGCCTTCAGCGTGCAGGCCCTGGTTGACGGTGGCCAGCAGCGCAGTGACGGCCAGGCCGCCGACCATGCCCAGCAGCACCGAGACGATGACCGCCGGGCGGTAAGGTTTGAGCAGGCCCAGCAGTTCGCGGATGGCCCCGGGGGAGGAGGTTTTCATGAAGCGTGATCTCGCTGGTGAAAGTGGGGGGCGGGGTCAGCTACCAAGGGTCAGGGTGCCCTTCATCAGGGTGCTGTGGAACGGGAACGAGCAGTAGAAGCTGTAGTCGGTACCGGCCTTCAGCGCCTTGGTATCGAGGGTGACGCTGTCCTTCTCGCCACCACCGATCAGGCGGGTATGAGCGATCACCCGTGTGTCGCCAGGCTTGACGTAGTCCTGCGCCTCGCCGGCCTTCAGGCCGTCATCCAGTACGCCCTGCATGTCGGCCTGGGTGCTCAATACCCAGTTGTGGCCCATCACGTTCTTGGGCATGTCGCCTGGGTGGGTGAGGGTAACGGTGAACGTGGTGCAGGTTTTGGGCACGCTGATGGCGGCCTTGTCGAAGGTCATCTGGTCGGTGCCGTGGATTTCCATGGCGCATGGCTCCGCCGACCAGGCGGCAGGGGCCGTGGCGAGCAGGGCTAGGAGCAGAAGCTGGCGAGTCATGTACGGTTCCTGGGCGATAAAAGGGTGCACATCGTTCAGACGAACCGGCACGCGCTGGCTTTACCTGTGAGTGCTGCCCTGGTGAATTTCCCGCGGGCCCGCTCGTTCACCTAGTCAGGCGCCGTGATGGCGCACAACCCGATTTCGCCGCCAACGCGGCCCTGGCTTGAGGTGACCGTACATGAGTGAACTGCTGAGCTTTGCCATCGAACCGCTGGACGCCGCGCGCGGCAACCTGCCGCTGCTGGTGCGCGCACCGGAGCCGGGGATCGACCTGCTGGAGGCTTTTACCGAATTGCAGCCGCTGGTGGATCGGCACCTGCTGCAGGCTGGCGGCATCCTGTTCCGCGGCTTCGAGGTGGGTGGCGCCGAAGCCTTCCGCCAGTTTGCCGCCTCCTTCGGTCACCCACTGCTCAACTACGAGTTCGGTTCTACCCCCCGCAGCAACGTGACCAAAGGCGTGTACACCTCGACCGAATACCCGGCGCACCAGAGCATTCCCCTGCACAACGAGCAGGCCTACACCCTGGAATGGCCGATGAAGATCTGGTTCTACAGCGTCATCCCCGCCGAGACCGGCGGCGAAACGCCAATTGCCGATAGCCGCGAGGTGTACCGACGCATGCCGGCGCGCATTCGCCAGCGCTTGGAGGAGAAAGGGCTGATGTATGTGCGCAACTATGGCAACGGCCTGGATGTGGAGTGGTCGCAGGTGTTCAACACCGAAGACCCGCGCCAGGTCGAGGCGTACTGCCGGGCGCATGCCATCGAGTGCATATGGAAGGACGACGGCGAGCTGCGCACGCGCCAGCGCTGCCAGGTGGTGGCGCGCCATCCGGTAACCGGGGATGACGTGTGGTTCAACCAGGCCCACCTGTTCCATGTGTCGAACCTGCAGCCAGAGGTGCGTGAATCGCTGATGGACATTGTCGAGGAAGAGGACCTGCCACGTAACGTGTATTACGGCGACGGTACGACCATCGAGGATTCGTTGCTCGATGAAGTGCGCGGGGTGCTGGATGAATGCACCATCAGCTTCCCCTGGCTGACAAACGATGTGCTGATGCTCGACAACATGCTCGCGGCCCACGCCCGCTCGCCGTTTACCGGTAAGCGCAAGGTGGTGGTGGCGATGGCCGAGGGGCACAGCGAGGTGTTGGGCTGATAGGTGTTTGTCGTGGGAGGTGCAGCGCCTGTGAGATCGAGCGCCGCCCGCGCGGCGCTCGATCTCACAGGCGCCAAATTCCCAACGGCGGGCCCCTGGTGGCCCTGCTTCAATCCCCCCCCTAAATCAGCCCCCCATGCCTTCGTCTGACAGTTACCGCTCGACTGCCAGGACACCGCTCGACATGAATGCTGATCAAACGCTCAAGCTCGCCCGCCGCTTCATCGAACTCAGCCCCGACAAGCGCCGCCTGTTCCTCAAGGCGCTGCAGGGCGAGGGCATGGATTTTTCCGTGCTGCCGATCGCGCACGGGGTGGAGGTGGCCGAGCGCGACCAGCTGTCGTATGCCCAGCGGCGCATGTGGTTCCTCTGGCAGCTCGACCCGCAGGGCGCAGCGTACAACCTGCCGATGGCCGTGCGCCTGCATGGTCCACTTGACCTGGCCGCTCTACAGCAGGCTTTCGATGCCCTGGTGGCGCGCCACGAAACCCTGCGCACTCGGTTTGTCGCCGACGGCGATGACGTGCGCCAGCAAGTAGACGCCGTGGCTGCTCCGTTGCAGCTGCGCCAGGACGCCTTGGCCAGCTTGGACGAAACCGCCCGCCAGGCCGCGGTCGAACGCATCGCCGAAGCCGAAGCTCTGGCCCCGTTCGACCTGGCCAGTGGCCCATTGCTGCGCGTACGCCTGCTGCAACTGGCCGCACAGGAGCATGTACTGCTGCTGACCCTGCACCACATCGTCGCCGACGGCTGGTCGATGAACGTGCTGATCGATGAATTCCTGCACCTGTACGAGGCCGCCGTAGCCGGCACCGAGGCCACACTCGACGCGCTGCCAATCCAATATCGCGACTTCGCCCTGTGGCAACGCAGCTGGCTGGAGGCTGGCGAGCAGGAGCGCCAGCTGGCCTACTGGCAGGCCCGCCTGGGCGAGGACCATTCGCCGCTGGAGCTGCCACTGGATCGTGCCCGCCAAGGCCGGCCCAGCTACCGGGGCGCGCGCCACGAATTCCCCGTCGCCGCAGACGTTGCCGAGCGCCTGCGCGGTGTGGCGCGCAAGCACAACGTCACCCTGTTCATGGTGTTGCTGGCTGCCTTCAAGCTGCTGTTGCAGCGCTACAGCGGTCAGGCCGCGATCCGCGTCGGCGTGCCCATCGCCAACCGCAACCGTGCAGAAGGCCAAGGGCTGATTGGCTGCTTCATCAACACCCAGGTGCTGCACACCGAGATCGACCCGCTGCTGGATATCGCCGGCCTGCTGCAGCGCGTGCGCGAAACCGCCGTGGGTGCACAAAGCCACCAGGACTTGCCCTTCGAGCAGTTGGTCGAAGCCCTGGACCTGCCGCGCAGCAGCGAAAGCCCGCTCTTTCGTGTGCTGTTCAACCACCAAGCGCAGGTGGCGGATGTGCAGGCCATCGAGACTCGCTCCGGCCTGAGCCTGGCGCCCATTGCCCTGGAGAAGCACAGCGCACGCTTCGATCTGGCGTTGGACACCCACGAACGCGCCGGGCAGTTGCATGCCGCGTTCACCTACGCGACGGATGTATTCGAGGCGGCCACCATCGAAGCCCTTGGCGAGCAGTGGCTGGCGCTGGTGCAGGCGCTGGCTGCCGAAACGGCTGGTGCTGTAGGCGAGCTGGCATTGCCGGGTCTGGCCGCAACCCTGGGCGCCCCCGCGCAGGCCGCCGAGTCGCCCAGTGTGCAGCAACGCTTTGCTGCAGCCGCCAGTCGTCACCCCGAGCGCATCGCGGTAGTGGCTGCGGGCGAACAGGCGAGCTTCGCCGAACTCGATGCCCGCGCCGAGGCCATTGCCAGCCGCCTGGTCAAAGCCGGGGTAGGGCCAGACACACTGGTTGGCGTACTGGCCGACCGCAGCGTCGGCATGCTCGCCAGCATTCTGGGGGTACTCAAGGCGGGGGGCGCCTACCTGCCGCTGGAGCCCGAGCAGCCGGCTGAGCGCCTCGCCTACATGCTGACCGACAGCGGCACCCGCCGGGTGCTGGCCCCCGGTAACTGGCAGGCCGAGTTACCCGCGGCCGTGCAGCACCTTGACTGGGCGCAAGCGGGCAACGGCAGCGTCGCACGCACCGCGCCGGCTGCGGCAAACCTGGCCTATGTGATCTACACCTCTGGCACCACCGGCCAGCCCAAGGGCGTGGCGATCAGCCACGGCGCCCTGGCCAACTATGTCGATGGCATGAGCGCGCGCCTGCCTGTCGAGCGAATCCGCAGCATGGCCCAGGTCTCGACCCCGGCTGCCGACCTTGGCCACACCATGCTGTTCGGCGCACTGTGCGGCGGCCACACCTTGCACCTGTTGCTGCGCGAACAGGTGCTGGATGCCGAAGGTTTCGCCGCGTACCTGGCCGAACACCAGGTGGATGCCCTGAAGATCGTGCCTTCACACCTGGAGGCCATGCTGGTGGCTGGCCGCGCGGCGCTGCCGAGCCAGTGCCTGGTATTGGGTGGCGAGGCCATCAGCCCGGGCCTGCTGGGCAAGATCCGCCAACTGGCCCCGGCGCTCAAGGTGTTCAACCACTACGGCCCGACCGAAACCACCGTCGGCGTGCTGGTTGCCGAACTGAGCGAACAAAGCAGCCTCGGCCAGCCGTTGGCCAACACCCGCGTGGCAGTGCTTGACCGCTGCCTGCAGCCACTGCCGGCCAAGGCCAAGGGCGAGCTGTACATAGGCGGTGCAGGCCTTGCCCGTGGCTACCTGAACCGCCCGTCGCTCACTGCTGAGCGCTTCGTGCCCGACCCGCACGGCAGCCACGGCCAGCGCCTGTACCGCAGCGGTGACTGGGTACGCCAGGGCAACGACCTGCAATTTGCCGGGCGTATGGATGGCCAGGTGAAGATCCGTGGCTACCGTGTCGAGCTGGCCGAAATCGAAAACCAGCTGCGCGCACTGGACGGTGTGGCCAATGCCCTGGTCCGCGTGCAGGGCCAGGCGCCGCAATTGCAACTGGCTGCCTGGCTGGTGCCCAGTGAAATGCCTGCCGACTGCCAGGCCTGGCAGGATTCGACCCGCGCCACCCTCAAAAGCCGGCTGCCCGAACATATGGTGCCGACCCACTTGATGGTGCTGGAGCACCTGCCGGTCACCGCCAACGGCAAGGTCGACGTCAAGGCGCTGCCCGAGCCGGTCGCCACCCTGCAGGCCTACCAGGCACCAGAGAGCCCGCTGCAAGTGCAGTTGGCAACGATCTGGGCCGAAGTCCTGCAAGTGCCGCAGGTTGGCCTGACCGACAACTTCTTTGCCCTCGGTGGCCATTCGCTGCTTGCAACCCAGGCCGTATCTCGCGTGCGCAAGCAGTTGGGCGTAGATATCCCGCTGCGCACCCTGTTCGACACCGTCGACCTGCTGGCCTTCGCCCAGGCGGTGGCGGAGGGCGAGAAGGGCACGGGCCTGGACATCGAAATCCTCGACCGCCAGCAGCCGCTGCCGGTGTCCCGTTCGCAGAACCGCCAGTGGTTGTTCTGGAAGCTCAACCCACAAAGCCTGGCCTACAACACGCCGATGGCCGTGCGCATGCAGGGCAACCTCGATCGTTCGGCGGTGCAGGCCGCACTGGATGCACTGGTGGCCCGCCACGAGTCACTGCGCACGGTGTTCGTCGAAGCCGACGGCTTGCCGTGGCAGCGCATCCTGCCAGCCGCCACGGTGCCGATCGGCTTCGAAGACCTCAGCGGCCAGGACCACGCGGCGCAGCTGCGCAAGCTGGAAGCCGAAGCCTTTGTCCCGTTCGACCTGGAGCATGGGCCTCTGCTGCGTGCCCGTCTGTTCAAGGTGAATGCGCAAGAGCACCTGTTGTCGCTGACCCTGCATCACATCGTCTCCGATGGCTGGTCGATGAGCCTGCTGGTGCGCGAGTTCGCTGCCGTCTACAACGCGGCGGCCACAGGCCGGCAGCAGACCATCGAACCCTTGCCGGTGCAGTACGCCGACTTCGCCGCGTGGCAGCGCAAGTGGCTGGCCGAAGGGCAGATGCAGGCGCAGATCGATTACTGGAAGGCCCGCCTGGAAGACGACTTCGAAGTGCTCGAACTGCCCGCCGACCGCATTCGCCCGCAGGTCAAGAGCTACCAGGGCAGCCGCTTCGACGTGCGCCTGCCGCTGGCCCTGACCGAGCGCCTGCGGGCCCTGGCAGTGGCGTCCAACGCCACGCTTTTCCATGTATTCCTGGCGGCCTATGCCATCGTACTGTCGCGTTACAGCCGCAAGGACACGTTGAACATCGGGGTGCCCGTCACCAACCGCAACCGCCTGGAGCTGGAGGGGCTGATCGGCTTCTTCATCAACGTGGTGGTAGCCCGCATCGGCGTCGATGGCAGCCAGCCGTTCCCGCAACTGCTGGCGGCGATCAAGGAAACCACCTTGCAGGCTCAGGCCAACAAAGATGTGCCGTTCCTTGAAGTGGCCGAGGCGCTGTACCCGGACCGCGACCAGGGTGTGAACCCGTTCTTCCAGGTGCTGTACAACCACTTGCGCGACCTGGGTGAGCAGGTATCCAGCGATGCCCTGCACGGCTTGCAGGTCAAGGAAGTGGACCTGCTGGAGCCCGGTGCGCAGTACGACATCTCGCTCAACACGCTGGAACGTTCCGATGGGGTGACGGCCTCGTTCAACTACTCCACCGACCTGTTCGACGCCGCACGCATCGAACGCATGGCCGGTCATTGGCAGGCGTTGCTGGAAGCTATCTGCGCCGAGCCGCAGCGCTGCATTGGCGAGCTGGGCTTGCTAGGCAGTGCCGAACACCAGCAACTGACCCATGGCTGGAACCCGGCGTCGCAGGCCAGTAGCGGCCTGTGCGCACACCAGTTGCTGGAGCACCAGGCAAGTCTGCGACCAGACGCTGTGGCGTTGATCTTCGACGACCAGCAAATGACCTACGCCGAGCTCGACCGCTGCAGCAACCAGCTGGCGCATCGTTTGCGGGCGCTGGGCGTGGGCCCGGACCGTCTGGTCGGCGTGGCTGTCGAGCGCGGCCTGGGCATGGCCCTGGCGCTGGTTGCCATCCACAAGGCGGGTGGCGCTTATGTGCCGCTGGACCCGGACTACCCGCAGGAGCGCCTGGCCTACATGGTCGAGGACAGCAGCATCGGTTTGTTGCTGGCCGACGTGCCTTCGCGTGAACGCCTGCAGTTGAGCACACCGCTGCCCTGCGTGGTGCTGGAGCCGGGTAACGACTGGCTGAGTGCCTGGCCTGCCGAGCCGCTGGCCAACCTGGCCGCGCCGGAGAACCTGGCCTATGTGATCTATACCTCCGGCTCCACCGGCATGCCCAAGGGCGTGGCCATCGATCACCATGCCTTGTCGGTGTTCTGCCAAGTGGCTGGTGACTATTCGCGGCTGAGCCCGAATGACCGCGTGTTGCAGTTCGCCACCTTCAGTTTCGACGGCTTCATCGAGCAGTTCTTCCCGCCGCTGGCCCAAGGCGCTTGCGTCGTGCTGCGCGATCTGCGGCTGTGGGACACCGCGACTCTGCTGGATGAAATCAACCGCCACGATGTCACCGTAGCCGACCTGCCAGCCGCCTACTGGCGTTTACTGGCACTGGAGCGCCGCGCACCGGAAGCCTATGGCCGGCTGAAGCAGATTCACGTCGGTGGCGAGGCGGTGCCAGAAGACGCCCTGCGTGCCTGGCTGGCCGATGGCCCAACCGCAGTGCGCCTGTTGAACACCTATGGCCCGACCGAAGCCACCGTGGTCGCCACCACCTATGACTGCTCGCAGATGACCCCGCAGCAGATCAGCCAGGGTGGCGTACCCATTGGCCGTGCCATACCAGGCCGCAGCCTGCATGCCCTTGACGATGGCCTGGCGCCAACCCCGGTGGGGGTGCCAGGCGAGCTGTTCATCGGCGGGGCAGGTTGCCTGGCACGCGGTTACCACCAGCGGCCATCGCTGACTGCCGAGCGCTTCATCCCTGACCCGTTCGACCCGGTTGGCGGCGGCCGCCTGTACCGCACCGGTGACCTGGGTTGCTATGACGAAAACGGCCAGCTGGCCTATCGCGGCCGGGCCGATCACCAGGTGAAAGTGCGCGGCTTTCGCATCGAACTGGGCGAGATCGAGCAGTACCTGCGCGCGCACCCGGACGTGCGCGAAGCCACTGTACTGGCCATCGACCTGCCTGCGGGCAAGCAGCTGTGCGCCTATGCCGTGCCGGTTGAAGGCCATGACGGCGACCTGCGCCTGGCCTTGAAGCACTACCTCAAGGCCAGCCTGCCGGACTACATGATTCCGTCTTATCTGGTGACCCTGCCGAGCATGCCGCTGACCCCAAGCGGCAAGCTCGACCGCAAGGCCCTGCCGCTGCCTGACCCGAGCCAGCCGCAGCATGACTACGAGGCGCCGCAGACCGAGCGGCAACAGCAGTTGGCCAATATCTGGGCGCAATTGCTGAGCGTCGCCAGGGTCGGCTTGAACGACAACTTCTTCGAGCTGGGCGGCCACTCCTTGCTGGCCGCCCAGGCAGTGTCGCGGATCAACGTCGAGCTGGGGCTGGACATCCCACTGCGGCTGATCTTCACCCACCCCGAGTTGCGCGCCTTCGCCCTGGCGCTGGATGAACAGGCCCTGTCGCTGACCGACGATGGCCTGAGCGATATCGAAAAAATGATGAACGCATTCACAGAGGCCTGACATGGAACTCACTGCAGCACAACGCATCGCCCAACGTTTCGTCGGCCTCCCCGTGGAGCAACGCCAGCAGATCCTGGACAAGATGCAGGCCAGCGGGCAGAGCTTCCGCCTGCTGCCCATCGTGCCGGCACGCCAGGGCCTGGCACGCATTCCGCTGTCGTACGCCCAGCAGCGCCTGTTGTTCCTCTGGCAACTGGAGCCCGACAGCCCGGCCTACAACGTGCCCATTGCCGTACGCCTGAAAGGCGCACTGGACCAGGCGGTGCTGCAACAGGCGCTGGACGCGCTGGTGCAGCGCCACGAATCGCTGCGCACGCGCTTCGCCTCCGTGGAGGGTGAATTCCACCAGGAAATCCTCGACCAGTGCCCGCTGCCCCTGGAGCAGGTGATGTTCGACGGCGAGCCCGACGCAGCATCGCTGAGCGTGGCCGTGGACGCGGCCCTCAAGCAGCCGTTCGACCTGCTGAGCGGGCCGCTGCTGCGGGTGACCTTGCTGCGTGTGGCGGACCAGGAGCACGTACTGGCGCTGAGCATGCATCACATCATCTCCGACGGTTGGTCCAGCGATGTGCTGGTGCAGGAGTTCATCCAGCTGTACACCGCCCTGGCCGAGGGGCGGCAGGCCGATTTGCCGGCTTTGCCGATCCAGTACGCCGACTACGCCATCTGGCAGCGCGCCTGGCTTGAAGCCGGTGAAGCACAGCGCCAGCTGGCCTACTGGCAAGCGCAGTTGGGTGACGAGCAGCCGGTGCTGAGCCTGCCACTGGACTTCGAACGCCCGGCCACGCCAAGCCAGCGCGGTGCGGTGGTGCGCGTGGATATTGCGGGCGAACGGGCCGAGGCCCTGCGCAGCCTGGCACGCAAGGGCGGCCACACGCTGTTCGTGCTGGTACTGGCGGCCATGGCGGTGGTGCTGTCGCGCTACAGCGGCCAGGCCGACATCCGTATCGGTGCACCGAATGCCGGGCGTAACCGCAAGGAACTGGAAGGCCTGATCGGCTTTTTCATCAACACCCAGGTGCTGCGCGTGCAGGTGGACGAGCGCGCCACTTTCACCGCACTGCTGGAACAGGTGAAAGAGGTGATCGGCGGCGCCCAGTCGCACCAGGAGTTGCCGTTCGAGCACCTGGTCGACGCCTTGTTGCCTGAGCGCAACCTGGCCCACAACCCGCTGTTCCAGTTCAAGATCAACCAGCATGTGGCCACCAGTAAGGCGGGGCGTCAGCGCCTGGGCGCGCTGGAGGTGGAAGGCTTTGCCCGTGACGGCGGCGATGCTCGCTTCGACCTGGCCTTCGACTTCGCCGACAAGGCCGACGGTATCGAAGGCTACTTCACCTTCGCCACCGACCTGTTCGAGCAGGCCACCATCGAGCGCATGGCGGTTTCGCTGCGACAGGTACTGGAGGCACTGGTCCGCGACCCGCAGCAGGCGATCGTCGATTGCCCGGAAGTACCAGTAGTGTTGCCAATGGCCGGACAGGCCTATCCACAGGGCGACTTCCTGGGGCTGTGGCGCCAGGCAATGGTTCAAGGCCAGGCGCGCGGCGGCGTGCGTGCTGGTGACCGGTTCATGACCCAGGCCGGGCTGGAGGCAGGGTCCAACCGCCTGGCCAATTACCTGCGCCAGCGCGGTGTTGGCGCAGGCAGCGTCGTTGCCTTGTGCCTGCCGCGCTCCATCGAATGGGTCAGCGCCTTGCTTGCGGTGCTCAAGACCGGTGCGGCCTACCTGCCACTGGACACCCAGCAACCGCAGGAGCGCCTGCAACAACTGCTTGCCGACAGTGCTGCCACAGTGCTGCTGCACGAGCCAGGTGATTCGCGTTTCGTGGGCCTGGATGGCCTGCAGGTGATTGCCTGCGACCACAGCGCCTGGGCAACCTGCAGCGACAGCCCGCTCGACGTGGCAGTCGCCCCCGAACAGCCGGCTTACCTCATCTACACCTCGGGCTCGACCGGGCAGCCGAAAGGCGTGGTGATCAGCCATGGGGCGCTGGCCAGTTATACCCAGGCGGTGCTGGAGCGCCTGCAATTGCCGGCAGAGGCAAGCATGGCAATGGTCTCCACCACGGCGGCCGACCTTGGCCATACCGTGCTGTTCGGCGCCTTGGCCTCGGGCCGCCTGCTGCACTTGCTGCCACAGGAATTGGCTTTCGACCCGGATGGTTTCGCCAGTTACATGGCGCAGCACCAGGTTGGCGTGCTGAAACTGGTGCCGAGCCACCTGCAAGGCTTGCTGCAAGCAGCCCGCGCTGCCGATGTGCTGCCTGGCGAAGCGCTGATCCTTGGCGGCGAAGCATGCAGTTGGGGCCTGTTGGAAAAGATCCGCGAGTTGCGCCCTGGTTGCCGGGTGATCAACCACTATGGCCCGACCGAAACCACGGTTGGCGTGCTCACCTTCGAGCCCGGCCAGCCCGTGCCAGGCTGCCGCACGGTGCCGGTCGGCCGCCCACTGGGCAACGCTAGCGCGCAGGTGCTGGATGGCTATCTCAACCCGCTGGCGGCGCATGTGCCCGGCGAGTTGTACCTGGGCGGGCAGGGCGTAGCCCAGGGTTATCTCGGCCAGCCTGGGCTGACGGCCGAACGCTTCGTGCCCACCGAGGACGGTACCCGCGTGTACCGCACCGGCGACCGTGCGCGGCTGACTGCCGATGGCCTGATCGAGTTCGTTGGCCGCGCCGACGACCAGGTGAAGATTCGTGGCTACCGCGTGGAGCCGGGCGAAGTGGCTCGCCTACTGGCGGGCTTGCCCGCAGTCCATGAGGCCGTGGTGCTGGCCCTGCCGCTGGACAGTGATGCCGAGCGCCTGCAACTGGTGGCTTATGTGGTCGCCGAGGCTGGCGTCACCGAGCAGCAACTGCTGGCACAGTTGCAAGCACGCTTGCCTGAGTACATGGTGCCGGCACAGATGCTGCTGCTCGAACGCCTGCCACTGACCGCCAACGGCAAGCTCGACAAACGCGCACTGCCGGCACCGGGCGCTGTCAGCCGAGGCTTCGTGGCGCCGCAAGGTGAAATCGAAGAGAAGCTGGCCGCCGTATGGGCCGATGTGCTCAAGCTGGAGCGGGTCGGCAGCAGCGACAACTTCTTCGAGCTGGGCGGCGACTCGATCCTCAGCCTGCAGATCATTGCCCGGGCCAAACGCCAGGGCATCAAGATCACCCCCAAGCAGTTGTTCGAACAACAGACCATCGCCCAACTGGCGCAGGTGGCCAAGCGTATCGAGGCCAAGCAGCCAGCGGCGGCGCTCGTGGACACGGCCCTCAGCGGCGAGGTAGCCCTGCTGCCGGCCCAGGCGCGGTTCTTCGAGATGGATGTGGCGCAACCGGCGCACTGGAACCAGTCGGTACTGCTCAAACCCGCCAGCCCGGTACAGTTGCAACAGCTGGAGGCCGCCTTGCGTGCGGTGGTCGAGCAGCATGATGCCCTGCGTCTGCGCTTCACCCGTGGCGATGGCCAGTGGCGGGCACGCTTCCAGCCGTTGGGCAGCGCACCGTTGCTGCACCAGCGCCAGTTGGCTGCGCTAGGCGAGCTGGATGCTGCCGGCAACGAGGTACAAGCCAGCCTGAACCTGGAACAGGGGCCATTGCTGCGTGCCGAACTGTTCGATTTCGCCGATGGCCAGCAGCGTTTGCTGCTGGTGGTTCACCATCTTGTGGTCGACGGCGTGTCGTGGCGGGTGCTGCTGGAAGACCTGCAAGAAGCCTACAAGCAATTGCTGAACGGCCAGGCCGTAAACCTGCCCGCCAAGACCGCTGCAGTACAAACCTGGGCCGAACGCCTGGTCGCCCACGCCGGCAGCCCTACGCTACAAGCCCAGTGCGACTACTGGTTGCAAGCGCTGGCCGACAACAATGCCGAATTGCCACGCGATAATCCGCAGGGCAGCCTGGACAATAGCCATGCCCGCACCGCCGCTACACGGTTGGATGCCGAGCGCACTGCCAAGCTGCTGAAGCAGGCTCCGGCAGCCTACCGCACGCAGATCAACGACCTGCTGCTGACCGCACTGGCGCGCACGCTGTGCCAGTGGAGCACGCAAGACAATGTGTTGGTCCAGCTCGAAGGCCATGGCCGCGAAGACCTGTTCGACGACCTCGACCTAAGCCGCACCGTGGGCTGGTTCACCAGCCTGTTCCCGGTGCGCCTCACGCCGGGCGTGGACCTTGGCCAGTCGATCAAGGCCATCAAGGAGCAACTGCGCGCCGTACCGGACAAAGGCATTGGCTACGGCCTGCTGCGCTACCTCGGCGATGCCCAAGTGCGTGGGCAACTGCAACGCGCCGCCCAGGCCCGTGTCACCTTCAACTACCTGGGCCAGTTCGATGCCAGCTTTGCAGGTGAGGCTGGCGCACTGTTCACCCCAAGCGGCGAAAGTGCGGGCCGCACTCAATGTGCAGGCGCGCAGCTAGGCAACTGGCTGAGCATCACTGGCCAGGTGTATGGCGGCGAGCTGTTCCTGGAATGGACCTACAGCGCCGACGTGCACCACCCGGAAACCATCGAAGGCTTGGCTAACGCCTATGAACTGGCCCTGGTCGAGCTGGTCGAGCACTGCTGCGATACCCGCCACCAGGGGGTGACCCCGTCGGACTTCCCGCTGGCCGCGTTGACCCAGGCGCAACTGGACAGCCTGCCGCTGGCGGCAGCGCAGATCGCCGATGTTTACCCGCTGTCGCCCATGCAGCAGGGCATGCTGTTCCACACCCTTTACGACCAGCAGGCCGGCAATTACATCAACCAACTGCGCGTGGAAGTGCAGGGGCTGGATGTGCAACGCTTTCAGCAAGCCTGGCAGGCCACGCTGGACGCCCACGACATCCTGCGCAGCGGTTTTGTCCTGCAGGGTGAGCTGGTGCAGGCCGTACAGGTGGTACGCAAAGCCGTCGACCTGCCCTTCAGCGAGCACGACTGGCGCGGCCAGCCTGCCCTGGAGCAAGCCCTGCAGACGCTGGCCGAGGGTGAGCGCCAGCGCGGCTTCGACCTGGCCGCCGCGCCGCTGCTGCGTCTGGTACTGGTGCGCACCGGCGATGCCAGCCACCACCTGATCTACACCAACCACCATATCCTCATGGACGGCTGGAGCACTTCGCGCCTGTTGGGTGAAGTGCTGCAACGCTATGCAGGTGTGGCGCCGCAAGCGCCGGCCACGCATTACCGCGACTACATTGCCTGGCTGCAAGGCCAGGACGCAGCCGTTGCCGAAGCGTTCTGGAAGGCCCAGCTTGCCACGCTGGACGAGCCGACCCGCCTGGCCCAGGCCATTGCCGGCAGTGCTGGCGCCGGTGGTAGTGGCTACGGCGACTACCGCCTGGCCTTCGACCGCGTGCAGACCGCACGCATCGAAGCCTTCGCCCGGGCCAATCGGGTCACGGTCAACACCTTGGTGCAGTCTGCGTGGCTGCTGTTGCTGCAGCGCTGCACCGGCCAGGCCAGCGTGTGTTTCGGCGCCACCGTGGCCGGGCGACCGGCAGACTTGCCAGGCGTGGAGGAGCAGATCGGCCTGTTCATCAATACCTTGCCGGTGATCGGCACACCGCGTGCAGAGCAGCGCGTGACTGAGTGGATCGGCCAGGTGCAGGCCGGCAACCTGGCCGTGCGCGAGTTCGAGCACACGCCGCTGTACGACGTGCAGCGCTGGGCGGGGCAGGGCGGCGAGGCGCTGTTCGACAGCATCCTGGTGTTCGAAAACTACCCGGTGGCTGAAGCATTGCAACAGGGCGCGCCGGGTGGCCTGCGCTTTGGCGACGTAGCGGTGCAGGAGCAGACCAACTACCCGCTGACCCTGGTGGTGGAACTGGGCGCCACCTTGTCGATGCACTACAGCCATGACCGTGCGCTGTGGAGCGACGAGACGATCGGCCGCCTGGCTGGCTACTTTGCCAACTTGCTGCAGGCGCTGGTCGAGCGTCCAGATGCCGTTATCGGCGAGCTGCCAATGCTGGGCCAAGCGGAACAACAACGAATGGTCGAAGGCTGGAACGATACCCAGGCCGCGTACCCGGATGAGCGCAGCATTCATCAGCTGATCGAGGCCCAGGTGTTCGCCACCCCGGATGCTCCGGCGCTGGTGTTTGGCGAGCAGAGCCTGAGCTATGCCGAACTGAATGGCCGTGCCAACCAGCTGGCGCACAAGCTGCGCGAACAGGGCGTTGGCCCCGATGTGCTGGTGGGCATCGCCATGCAGCGCAGCCTGGAGATGGTCATCGGCCTGCTGGGTATCGTGAAAGCCGGCGGCGCTTACGTGCCGCTGGACCCTGAGTACCCGCAGGACCGCCTGAGCTACATGTTCGACGACAGCGGCATTGCCTTGCTGCTGACCCAGTCGCACCTGCGCGAGACCCTGCCGATTCCAGCCGGCCTGCGCAGCCTGGACCTGGATACCGAGGACCTGAGCGGCTACAGCGATGGCAACCTGAACCTCGACGTGGCGCCGCTGAACCTGGCCTATGTGATCTACACCTCCGGCTCCACCGGCCGCCCGAAAGGCGCCGGCAACAGCCATCAGGCCCTGGTCAACCGCCTGTGGTGGATGCAGAAGGCCTATGGCCTGGATGCCAGCGACAGTGTGCTGCAGAAGACCCCGTTCAGCTTCGACGTGTCGGTGTGGGAGTTCTTCTGGCCGCTGATGACCGGTGCCCGCCTGGTCATCGCCCAGCCGGGTGCTCATCGCGACCCGCAATTGTTGGTGGAAACCATCAATCACCATGGCATCAGTACGCTGCACTTCGTGCCGTCGATGCTGCAGGCGTTCATGACCCACGAAGCGGTCGAGAGCTGCGTTAGCCTCAAGCGCGTGGTGTGCAGCGGCGAAGCGCTGCCGGCCGAGCTGGCGCGGCAAGCCCTGCAACGCCTACCGGCGGCCGGCCTGTACAACCTGTATGGCCCGACCGAGGCGGCCATCGACGTCACTCACTGGACCTGCCAGGCGGACGAAAGCATCAGCGTGCCGATCGGCCAGCCAATCGACAACCTGAAAACCCACATCCTGGAAGGCAGCCTGCAACCCGCCGTGCGCGGCAGTGCCGGCGAGCTGTACCTGGGCGGCGTGGGCTTGGCCCGTGGTTATCACCAGCGGCCAGCACTGACCGCCGAACGCTTCGTGCCGGACCCGTTCAGCGGCAACGGTGGCCGCCTGTACCGTACCGGCGACCTGGCGCGCTACCGCGCCGACGGCGTGATCGACTACGCCGGGCGTATCGACCATCAGGTGAAGATCCGTGGCCTGCGCATCGAGCTGGGCGAGATCGAAGCGCGCCTGCTGGAGCTGCCGAGCGTGCAGGAAGCCGTGGTGCTGGCCCAGGACGGGCCGAACGGCCAGCAACTGGTGGCCTACGTGGTGCCTGCCGACAGCACGCAAGACCAAAGCGCATTGCGCGACAGCCTGCGCGAGGCCCTCAAGGTTGGCCTGCCGGACTACATGGTGCCGGCGCACCTGCTGCTGCTCGGCAAGCTGCCGGTGACGCCGAACGGCAAGCTGGACCGCAAGGCCCTGCCGCAGCCGGATGCCAGCTTGCTGCAGCGTGAATACGTTGCTCCACAGAGCCAGCTGGAGCAGCAGATCGCGGCGATCTGGGCGGATGTGCTGAAGCTGGAAAGGGTTGGGCTGACCGATAACTTCTTCCAACTCGGCGGGCATTCGCTGTTGGCCACACAAGTGGTGGCGCGCCTGCAGATGGAACTGGGGGCCGAGACACCACTGGCCCTGATTTTCCAGACCGACAACCTACGCGATTACGCCGCCGCGGTCAGCGCTGCAAGCACTGACCGCACGGCTGACCTGGACGAGTTCCACGACTTCATGAATGAGCTTGAGGCAGTTTGAGATGAGCACCGATACCCGCAACACCGACCTGGTTCACCGCTTCATTCGGCTGCCACTCGAGCAGCGCAGGCTGTTTCTGGAAAAGCTGGCCTCCAAGGGCAGCAGCCTGGCGCAGTTGCCCATCCCGCAGGTGCGTGGGGAATTTGCGCAACTGCCGCTTTCCTTCGCCCAGCAGCGACAGTGGTTCCTGTGGAAGCTCGACCCGAACAGCGCGGTGTACAACATCTCTTCGGCCTTGCGCTTCAAGGGCGAGCTGGACCGGGCCGCTCTGCAGCGTGCCTTCGACACGTTGCTGGTCCGGCATGAAGCGCTGCGTACAACCTTCAGCCAACAGGGCGAGAAGGTGGTACAAGTGGTTCACCCGAGCCTGCCATTGACCGTGGCCTACGAGCACTTGAACGGTGCCGGCGAACATGCCCTGCGCGAGCAGGTGGAGCGTGAGGCCCGTCAAACCTTCGACCTGGAAAACGGCCCATTGCTGCGGGTGAAACTGCTGCAATTGAATGCTCAAGAGCATGTGCTGGTGCTGGTGCTGCACCACATCATTGCTGACGGCTGGTCCATGCCAGTGATGGTGGAAGAGTTGGTGCGCCTGTATGCAGCATACAACCAGGAGGGCGACGTGCAGTTGCCTACCCTGCCGATCCAGTACGCCGACTATGCTATCTGGCAACGCAGCTGGATGGAGGCCGGTGAGCAGGAGCGGCAGCTGGCTTACTGGACCGCCCAACTGGGGGGCGAGGACCCCGTGCTGGAATTGCCGACGGACCGCCCGCGACCTACGGTCAGCAGCCTTAAGGGCGAGCGGCTGGCGATCGACCTGCACGAGCAGCAAGCACATGCACTCAAACAGTTCGCCCAGCAACAGGGCGTGACGCCATTCATGGTGCTGCTGGCCAGCTTCCAGACCCTGTTGCACCGTTATTCGGGGCAATCTGATATCCGCGTCGGAGTGCCGGTGGCCAACCGCAACCGTGTGGAAACCGAGCGCCTGGTGGGGTTGTTCGTCAACACCCAGGTGCTGCGCGCCGAGTTCGATGTGCAGATGTCTTTCAGCGAGTTCCTCGGCCAGGTCAAACAGCGGGTCGTCGAGGCCCAGGCTCACCAAGACCTGCCGTTCGAACAGCTGGTAGAGGCCCTGCAGCCAGAGCGTAGCCTTAACCACAGCCCGCTGTTCCAGGTGATGTACAACCATCAGACCCAGGCCCGGGGCGAGCAGCACAGCTTGCCGGGGCTGGAAGTGCAAGCCGTGGCGTGGGACAACCATACCGCCAAGTTCGACCTGACCCTGGAAACCTACGAGCATGACAAGGGTATCGGCGCGGCGCTGATCTACGCCACCGACCTGTTCGATGCTTCGACTGCTCGCACGTTCGCCCGGCATTGGCAGAATCTGCTGACGGTCATCATTGAACAGCCTGCTCAGCGCATCGCCGACCTTGCCCTGCTGGACGATCATGAGTATCAGCAGATCGTCGAAGGCTGGAACGCGACCCTGGCCAGCTACCCTGATGACAGCTGTATTCACCAGCTGTTCGAAGCACAAGTGACGAAATCCCCAGATGCGCCAGCGCTGATTTTTGGCGAGCAGACGCTGAGCTATGGCGAACTCAATCGCCGGGCCAATCAACTGGGGCACAAGCTGCGCGAGCAGGGTGTCGGCCCGGATGTGCTGGTGGGCATTGCCATGCAGCGCAGCCTGGAGATGGTCGTGGGCTTGCTGGCTATCCTCAAGGCGGGTGGCGCCTACGTGCCGCTGGACCCGGAATACCCGCAGGACCGTCTGGAATACATGCTCGATGACAGCCAGGCGATCCTGCTTTTGTCAGAGACCAGCCTGATCACGCGCATGCCTGCGCAGTTCCAGTCGCGTACGCTGCTGCTCGATCAGTTGACGCTCGACGGCTACCCGGATACTGACCTGGCCTGTTTGACCACCGCCCGCAACCTCATCTATTGCATCTACACATCAGGCTCCACCGGCAAGCCCAAGGGGGTGCAAATCGAGCACCGCAGCGTGGCGGCCCTGATCGGCTGGTCGCTGTCGGTATACAGCCAGGCGGACCTGTGCGGTGTGCTTTTCTCCACCTCGATCTGCTTCGACCTGTCGGTATGGGAGCTGTTCGTCACCTTGTCGGCTGGTGGCTATGCGGTGTTGGCTGCCAACGCCCTTGAACTGCCTGACCTGGCGGCCAGGGACCGGGTGCGGCTGGTGAATACCGTGCCGTCGGCCATCAAGCAGCTGTGCGAAACCGGCAACATTCCGCCGTCGGTAAAAATCATCAACCTTTGCGGCGAAGCGCTAAAGCAGTCGATCGTCGACGATTTGTACCGCTTGGAGCATGTGAGCGATGTGTACGACCTTTACGGCCCGTCCGAGGACACTACCTACTCTACCTGCACGCTCAGGGCCGCTGGCGGCAAGGCCAATATCGGCCGGCCGTTGGACAACAGTGCAGCCTATGTGCTGAGCGGCGGCTTGCAACCTGTGCCGGTGGGGGCGGTAGGCGAATTGTACCTGGCCGGTGCCGGGTTGGCCCGTGGTTACCTGAAACGCCCGGGGCTCAGTGCTGAGCGGTTCTTGCCCAACCCTTTCGATGAGCAGGGCGGGCGTATCTACCGTACCGGTGACCTTGCCCGCTATCGCCCCGACGGTGTGCTGGAGTACGTCGGCCGGGTGGATCATCAGGTGAAGGTCCGCGGCTTTCGGATCGAACTGGGTGAGATCGAAACCCGCCTGCAGCAAGAGGCGGTGCGCGAAACCGTGGTCATGGCCATCGACGGGCCGGCGGGGCAACACCTGGTGGCCTATGTCGTGCCTACCGATGCCCGCGTGATGGCCGATGTGGCCGCACAGGAGACGCTGCGTGAAAACCTGCGGGCTGCGCTGCGCAAGAGCTTGCCGGAGTACATGGTGCCCTCCCACCTGGTGCTGATGGACAGACTGCCACTCACGCCCAACGGCAAGCTGGACCGCAAGGCGCTGCCGCGCCCGGACACTGCCCAGCTCTCAGAGGCCCATGTGCCGCCGCGTACGCCGCTGCAGCAGCAGGTGGCCGCTATCTGGGCCGATGTACTGAAAATCGAACGGGTTGGCCTGAACGACAATTTCTTCTTCCTTGGCGGGCACTCGCTGATCGCCACCCAGGTGACCGGTCGCGTCCAGGAGCAGGCGGGGTTGGCGGTCAGCCTGAAGGCACTGTTCGAAAACCCTGTGCTTGGCGACTACTGCACGCAGTTGGAGCAACTGGCACCGCTGGCGGACCCCGTTCAGAACGAACTGGCTAAATCCCTGGAGGCCTTGAAACGTCTATCTACGGAGGAAATTGAAAAGCTGCTTTCTTAGGAGATTTTTACTGTGCAAGAGCTGCTTGAGTCTGTAAAGCTACTGTCCACCAAAGAGCGCCAGGCCCTGGCAGCCTTGCTCAAGCAGCAGGGGGTGAACCTTTATGGCGTCACCCCGATCTTCAAGCGTGAGCCTGAAGCCTCCCTACCGCTGTCGTATGCCCAGCAGCGGCAGTGGTTTCTGTGGCAACTTGACCCTGGTGCACCGACGTACAACGTCCCGGCCGCGCTGCGTCTGCGCGGCCGCTTGGATGCCGAGGCTTTGCAGCGCAGTTTCCAAGCCTTGATCGCCCGCCACGAGACCCTGCGTACACTCTTCAGGGAAGAGGCACAGGGTACCGTCCAGGTCATTCACCCCGAAATCACCTTGGTGCTCGACATCCTGATGCTGCAGAGCGCCGCTGAGCGTGACGTGCTGGAGCAGGTGCAGGCCGAGGCGCGTCGCCCATTCGACCTGCAGCAGGGGCCGCTGCTACGGGTCAAGTTGCTGCGCCTTGCGCAGGACGAGCATGTGCTGGTGGTGACAATGCATCACATCGTCTCCGATGGCTGGTCGATGCCACTGATGATCGACGAGCTGATGCAGCTGTATGCGGGATACAGCCAAGGTGAAGACGTGCAGCTGCCAACGTTGCCAGTGCAATATGCCGACTATGCGATCTGGCAGCGTCAGTGGATGGAAGCGGGTGAGCAAGAGCGCCAACTGGCGTACTGGAAGGCGCAGCTTGGCGATGACCAGCCGGTGCTTGAGTTGCCGACCGACCGCCCACGTGCTGCCGCCAATAGCCACCGTGGCGCCCGGCACGAGGTTCGGCTGCCGGACGCGTTGGTGCATTCACTCAAGCAGCTTGCCCAACAGCAGGGTGCGACCTTGTTCATGCTGCTGCTGGCCAGCTTCCAGACATTGTTGCACCGCTATAGCGGGCAGCCGGACATTCGCGTCGGGGTGCCGGTTGCCAACCGTAATCGGGTAGAAACCGAGCGGCTGATTGGTTTTTTCGTCAACACCCAAGTGTTGCGCGCTGAGTTCGATCTGCAGATGACCTTCAGCGAGTTGCTGGAGCAGGTCAAGCAGCGAGCGTTGGGGGCGCAAAGCCATCAGGACTTGCCCTTCGAGCAACTGGTCGAGGTTTTGCAACCAGAGCGTAGCCTGAGCCACAGCCCGCTGTTCCAGGTGATGTACAACCACCAGATGCAGGCCAAGGGCAAGCAACGCAGCGTGCAAGGGTTGCACGTGGAGGGGCTGAGCTGGGATCACGACACGGCCAAGTTCGACCTGACCCTGGATACCTTCGAATACGAACACAGCCTTGGCGCCGCGTTGAGCTACGCGGTCGACCTGTTCGATGCTGCCACCATCGAGCAGATGGCACGGCACTGGGTGAACCTGCTGGAGGCCATCGTTCGCCAGCCTGGGCAGCGGATCGTCGAGCTGCCGTTGATCGGCCAGCAGGAGCAGCAGCAGATCGAGCGCGCCTGGAACCCGGCGCTGGCCCACTACCCGGCAGAGCGGCCACTTCACCAACTGATCGAAGCCCAGGTCGAGGCCGCCCCAGATGCCGTGGCGCTGGTGTTCGGTGAGCGTTCCCTGAGTTACGCCGAGCTCAACCGCCGCGCCAATCAACTGGCACACAAACTACTGGAACTGGGCGCCGGGCCGGATGTGCTGGTTGGCCTGGCTGTGGAGCGCAGCCTGGAAATGGTCATCGGCCTGCTGGGCATACTCAAGGCTGGCGCTGCCTATGTGCCGTTGGACCCAGAGTATCCACAGGACCGTCTCAGCTACATGTTCCAGGACAGCGGCATTCATCTGTTGCTGACCCAGCAGCATTTGCGTGATGCGCTGCCAGTACCGGCAGGGGTGAAAACCCTTGTGCTGGATGGCCACGCCGGCCTCGCGGGCTACAGCGACGCCAACCCCGTGTGCCGAGTGACCCCAGATAACCTGGCCTATGTGATCTATACCTCCGGCTCAACCGGCAAGCCCAAAGGCACGCTGTTGCCACACCGCAATGTGGTACGCCTGTTTGCGGCCACCCAGCACTGGTTCAACTTCGATGCCAGCGATGTGTGGACGGTGTTCCATTCCTACGCCTTCGACTTCTCGGTGTGGGAGTTGTACGGCGCGTTGCTGTATGGCGGTAAGGCAATCATCGTACCCAAGGATGTGGCGCGCTCCAGTGAAGACTTCCACGCATTGCTGGTTCGCGAGCAGGTCACCGTACTCAACCAGACACCTTCTGCGTTCAAGCCGCTGATCCCGGTGGCCTGCGAGGCGATGAAAGCGGGGCAGGGCCTGGCCCTGCGGCACGTGGTGTTCGGTGGCGAAGCCCTGGAAGTGAGCAGCCTGAAGCCTTGGTTCGAGGTATTCGGCGACCGTCGGCCGCGCATGATCAACATGTATGGCATCACCGAAACCACCGTGCACGTGACGTATCGGCCGGTCACTTTCGAAGACTTGCACAAAGGTGCCAGCAGCCCGATTGGCGAGGTGATTCCCGACCTGTCGTGGTACTTGCTCGATGCAGCATTGAACCCGATTCTGCCGGGTTGCACGGGGGAAATGTTGATTGGCCAGGCGGGCCTGGCGCGTGGCTATCATGGCCGCCCCGGGCTGACAGCCGAGCGCTTCGTACCGAACCCGTTCGATGGCAATGGCGGGCGCCTGTACCGCTCGGGCGACCTGGCGCGTTACCGCAGCGATGGCGTCATCGAGTACATCGGGCGAATCGATCATCAAGTGAAGATTCGCGGTTTCCGTATCGAGCTAGGCGAGATCGAAGCACGCCTGATCGAACAACCAGCGGTACGGCAAGTGGCGGTGCTGGCGGTGGATGCCGCCAGTGGCAAGCAACTGGTGGGTTACGTGGTGCCAGTTGAGTCTGAGGTGCTGCAGGACACCGAGCAGCAGGCCAGGCTACGTGACAGCCTGCGAAGCGAACTGAAGGCAAGCCTGCCCGAGCATATGGTGCCCGCGCATTTGCTGTTCCTGGAGCAGCTGCCGCTGACCGGCAACGGCAAGCTCGACCGCAAGGCCTTGCCTGCGCCTGATGCGAGCTTGTTGCAGGGCGAGTACGTGGCACCGCAAACCGAGCTGGAACGAGAGATCGCGGCCATCTGGGCCGACGTGCTCAAGCTGGAAAGAGTGGGCCTTGCCGACAACTTCTTCGAGCTGGGCGGCGATTCGATCATGTCGCTGCAGGTGGTCAGCCGTGCTCGCCAGGTGGACATACAGTTCACGCCCAAAGACCTGTTCCAGCACCAGACCGTGCAAGGTTTGGCTGCGGTTGCTCGGCGTGAGGTGAGTACGTTGATCGACCAGGGACGGGTAGTGGGGAGCATGCCGCTGACGCCGATCCAGCACTGGTTCTTCGAGTCAGATATCGTCGAGCGCCACCACTGGAACCAATCGGTGATGCTGCAAACCAGCGAGGTGTTGGACGAACATCACCTACAAGCGGCCGTGCAGGCGTTGGTGGCGCACCATGATGCCTTGCGCTTGCAGTTTACCCAGGCGCATGGCCGCTGGCAGGCCGAGTTCGGCGATGCAGAGCACGCCCTGTTATGGCGTCGTACGGTGGTAGATTCCGAGGCGTTGACGCAGCTGGCTGACGAGGCGCAACGCAGCTTGAGTCTGACGCATGGGCCGCTGCTGCGCGCCGTTCTGGCCGATTTGCCAGGCGGCGGCCAGCGCTTGCTGCTGGTCATCCATCATCTGGTGGTGGACGGTGTGTCGTGGCGTGTGCTGCTGGAAGATCTGCAGCAGGCTTATGAGGCGCTGCGCGATGAGCAGCCGTTGAAACTGCAGCCCAAGACCACCTCGTTCAAGGCCTGGGCCGAGCAGCTGCAGGACTATGCAGCCAGCGCGCAGCTGCAAGCGGAACTGGGGTATTGGCAGGCGCAACTGCAAGGCGCCAGTGATGCCTTGCCGTGCGACCGCCCGCAAGGCAGCAACCTCGAACGCCATGCCGCCTCGGTCAGCACCCAGCTGGACCGCGAACTGACCCGACAACTGCTGCAGGAAGCGCCGGCCGCCTACCGAACGCAGATCAATGACTTGTTGCTGACAGCCCTGGCGCGAGTGATCAGCCGCTGGACCGGTCGTGCCGAGGTACTGGTACGCCTGGAAGGCCATGGCCGTGAAGACCTGTTCGAGGGCGGCGACCTGAGCCGCAGTGTGGGCTGGTTCACCAGCATGTACCCGGTCAGGCTCAGCCCACAGGCCGGGCTGGTCAACTCGCTCAAGACCATCAAGGAGCAGTTGCGCGCGGTACCCAACAAAGGCCTTGGCCATGGCCTGCTGCGCTACTTGGGTAGCCCTGAAGCGCAAGCGACCCTGGCGGCATTGCCACGGGGTGAGGTCGTGTTCAACTACCTCGGCCAGTTCGACGCCAGCTTCGACCAGCAGGCAGGGTTGTTCGTGCCGGCCAAGGAGTACGGCGGTGCCACCCAAGATGAAAGTGCCCCGTTGGGCAGCCTCTTGGCACTGAACGGGCAGGTGTACGGTGGGGAGCTGAAACTGGGTTGGCGCTTCAGCCGGGACATTTTCGATACAGCCACCATCCAGCACCTGGCCGACGATTATGCGCAAGAGCTGGCGCTACTGATCGATCATTGCCGCCAACCGCAGCACCGTGGCGTGACGCCTTCGGACTTCCCGTTGGCTGACCTTACCCAGGCGCAACTGGACAACCTGCCGATAGAGGCCGAACAGATAGCCGATGTGTACCCGCTGTCGCCGATGCAGCAGGGCATGTTGTTCCATACGCTTTACGAACAGCAGTCCGGCGACTACATCAACCAGTTGCGCGTGGATGTTCAGGGGCTGGACGTGGAACGCTTCCGCCAGGCCTGGCAGGCGGCGGTGGATAAGCACGCGATCCTGCGCAGTGGCTTTATCTGGCAGGGAGAGCTCGACCAGGCTGTGCAAGTGGTACACAAGCAGGTCGTGCAGGCCTTGGCCGAGCACGATTGGCGTGGTCAGCCAGCGTCGGAGCAGCTGCAACGTCTGGCCGAGAGCGACCGACAAACCGGCTTCGCGCTGGACCAGGTTCCGTTGCAGCGGCTGACCCTGGTGCGCACGGCAGATGACAGCCACCACCTGATCTATACCAACCATCACATCCTGATGGATGGCTGGAGCACTTCGCGCCTGCTGGGCGAGGTGTTGCAGCATTACGCCGGGCAGCAAGCAACGGCGCCGGCCGCACCTTATCGTGACTATATCGCCTGGCTCCAACGCCAGGACGCGGCAGCAGCCGAAGCGTTCTGGAAGGACCAACTGGCACCGCTGGAGGAGTCGACCCGGCTGGCTCAGGTAGTACGCCGAAGCACTGCGCCGCAGTCAGGCCAGGGTGAGCACTATCAGTTGTTCGACCACTCGACGACCCAGCGCATCGAAAATTTTGCACGTGCCAACCGGGTCACCGTCAATACCTTGGTGCAATCAGCCTGGTTGCTGCTGCTGCAACGCTATACCGGTCAATCTGCCGTTTGCTTTGGCGCCACTGTGGCTGGGCGTCCGGCGGATCTGCCAGGGGTGGAAGAACACATTGGCCTGTTCATCAATACCCTCCCAGTCGTCGGTGCGCCGCGCAGCGAACAGACCGTTGCCGAATGGGTTGCCCAGGTGCAAGCCTGCAACCTGGCCTTGCGTGACTTCGAGCATACCCCGTTGAATGAGGTACAACGCTGGGCCGGCTTGGGTGGCGAAGCGCTGTTCGACAGCTTGATGGTGTTCGAGAACTACCCGGTTTCCCAGGCCTTGCAGGAAGGTGCACCCGATGGCTTGCGCTTTGGTCCGGTGGCCAACCTGGAGCAGACCAACTACCCGCTGACCCTGGCGGCCACCTTGGGTGACACCTTGGCCATTCAGTACAGTCACAACCGCGGCAGTTGGGACGACGAGGCTATCCAGCGTCTGGCCGAGCACTTCGGCAACCTGCTGCGGGCGCTGGTAAATGATGCCTCGGTGGCGATCGGCGAGCTGCCGATGCTGGGAGATGCAGAGCGCCAACTTTTGCTGCATGACTGGAACCAAAGCGAGGCAGTTAGCCCGTCGGGCCTGTGCGCTCACCAGTTGTTCCAGTTGCAGGCCCGAGAGCGCCCCGGTGCGACAGCGCTGGTGTTCGGCGAGCAACAGCTGACTTACCGAGAGTTGGACCTGCGCACCAATCGTCTGGCGCATCTGCTGACTGCGCACGGTGTTACCGCCAACAGCCTGGTTGGGGTTGCCGCCGAGCGTGGGTTGGCGCTGGCCGTGGCCTTGATTGCCATCCACAAAGCCGGGGCGGCATACGTCCCGCTGGATCCGGATTACCCGCAGGACCGCCTGACCTACCTGATCGAGGACAGTGGCATCGGCCTGCTGCTGGGTGACGCCGAGGCGATGGCGCGCATGCCGGTCCCTGCTGAGTTGCCATGTATCGAGCTACAGTCAGGTGAGGACTGGCTGCAAGACTGCAGTGAGCAGCCGCTGTCATGTGAGGTCTCGCTCGACAGCCTGGCCTATGTCATCTACACCTCCGGCTCCACGGGCATGCCGAAAGGGGTGGCCATTGCTCACCAGGCACTGTCAGTCTTCTGTGAAGTTGCCAGTGGTTATTCGCGACTGACGCCGGATGACCGGGTGCTACAGTTCGCCACGTTCAGTTTTGACGGGTTCATCGAGCAGTTCTTCCCGCCATTGTCACGGGGCGCCTGCGTGGTGATGCGCGATCAGCAGCTGTGGGACACAGACACATTCAGCACGCAGGTCATCCGCCACGGCATTACGGTGGCTGACTTGCCGGCAGCCTACTGGCGCTTGTTGGCGCTGGACCGTCGCGCTGCAGCTGCCTATGGCCAGCTGAAGCAGATTCATGTGGGGGGTGAGGCGGTGGCCTTGGACGGGTTGCAGGCCTGGCTGGAGGATGGGCCGGCGCAGGTGCGTCTGCTCAACACCTACGGCCCTACCGAGGCCACCGTGGTGGCGACCACGTACGATTGCTCAAGGCTTGCGCAGGTGCCTGCGGCACATAGCGGTGTACCGATTGGCCGCGCGTTGGCCGGGCGTACCCTGCGTGCCTTGGACGACGGCCTGTTGCCTACACCGATTGGCGTGCCGGGTGAGTTGTACATCGGTGGTGACGGCTGCCTGGCACGCTGTTATCACCAGCGCCCGTCGTTGACGGCGGAGCGCTTCATCCCTGACCCGCTGGCCGAAACAGCGGGGGCTCGCTTGTACCGCACCGGCGATTTGGGTTACTTCGATGAGCAGGGTGAACTTGCCTACCGTGGTCGGGCCGACCATCAGGTGAAAGTTCGCGGTTTCCGCATCGAGCTGGGGGAAATCGAGCAGCACTTGCAGGCGCACCCACAGGTTCGCCAGGCTGCAGTGATCGTTGTCGACCACGCCGGCCTCAAGCAGCTGTGCGGCTATGTGGTCGCGGTTGACCAGGGCGCGGATCAGGCGGAGCTGCGGGCAACGCTGAAGCAGTCTCTGAAGGCCGGCTTGCCGGATTACATGGTGCCGACCTACCTGATGCTGCTCGAGCACATGCCCATGACGCCAAGTGGCAAGCTCGACCGCAAACGCCTCCCGGATATCGATCAGACGCAGTCGCAGGGCGAGCATGTGGCTCCGCGCAACGCGCTCGAGCGGCAGTTGGCGGATATCTGGGGTGCCGTATTGAAAGTGGCGCAAGTCGGGGTAACGGACAACTTCTTCGAGCTCGGTGGTGACTCGATCATTTCGATACAAGTGGTGAGTCGCGCGCGCCAGGCGGGTATCCGCTTCACACCCAAGCAATTGTTCCAGTATCAGACCGTTGAGCAATTGGCCGCTGTAGCCGAGGTGGGTGAGCAGGTTGCCGATGACCCGGTGACAAGTAGCCAACAACCTTCGCTGGCCGGCCTGACCCAGACGCAGTTGCAGCACTTGCCGGTGCCGGTGGCGCAGGTTGACGCTATCTACCCTCTGTCGCCGATGCAGCAAGGCATGTTGTTCTACAGCGACCAGGGAGGGGACGCTGCGCTCTATCTCAACCAGACATCGGTTGCGGTCGACGGCCTGGATATCGAACGCTTCACCCAGGCATGGAAGCAGGTGGTGGCGCGTCATGACATTCTGCGCACCAGCTTCTGGTCAGACGCGCAACTGACACAGCCACTGCAAATCGTCCATCGCCATGTCGAGCTGCCGATCCGTGTGCTGGACTGGCGTGCGCGTGATGACCAGGCCGACGCTTTGCAGGCACTGGTCGATGCTGATGCCGAGCAGGCCTTCGACCTGTCGCAGGCACCGTTGATGCGGGTAACGCTGGTGCGCCTGGATGAACAGCGCATGCAACTGATCTGGACCCGCCATCACATCCTGATGGATGGCTGGAGCAACTCGCGGCTGTTGGGTGAAGTGTTCCAGGCTTATCACGGGCAAGCGCTGGATACCCAGGTACCGCGCTTCGGAGACTATATCCGCTGGCTCGAGGCGCAGCCCCAGGATGAGCTGGAGGCGTTCTGGACGCGCAAGCTTGGCAGCCTTGAAAGCTCGACCCTGCTGGAGCAGACGTTGCTGCCACGACCGGATGCCAACTTGCCTGGGCATGCCGCGCTGTACCTGTATTGGGATGCCAGGCGAACCGAGCGCCTGCGCGCCCAGGCTCAACGCTTGCGGGTAACGCCCAATACGCTGGTACAGGCTGCCTGGTTGCTGCTGCTGCAGCGCTATAGCGGGCAGCAGGCTGTCTGTTTTGGCGCCACCGTGGCTGGCCGGCCGGCGAATTTGCCGGGGGTGGACAACATGCTCGGTTTGTTCATCAACACACTGCCTGTCGTCCAGGCGCCTGCTGCACATTGGCGTGTCAACGACTGGTTGCAGCAACTGCAAGCCTACAACCTTGAGCTGCGTGACCATGAACATGCCACGCTGTCGAATGTTCAGCGCTGGGCGGGGCGCCCGGGGCAACCGTTGTTCGATAGCATTATCGTGTTCGAGAACTACCCGCTGGACGAACGCCTGAACGACAGTGGCGACAGTGCGTTGCAGTTTGGTGCAGTGAGCGAGCGCGGCGTCACCAACTATGCGATGGACCTGGCCGTGCACTTGAGCGAGACGCTTTCGGTAGAGTTCATGTACCTGCGTGGCAGCTTCAGCGAGGCCGCAGTGGCTGTTATCCGCGGCAGCTTCGAGCGGCTGCTCGAGGGCATGCTGGATAACCCGGATGCCACGCTGGGCAGCCTCGACATGCTGACACTGGAGCAGAGCCAGCAGGCCCGTCAGCGCAACACGCTGGCGGCAGCTACGACGCATGTTGCGCATCTGGCCCGGAGCATTGCCGAGCACGCTCGGTTGCGGCCTGACGCCCTGGCCGTCGTATGTGGTGATCAGCAGTTGAGCTATGCGCAACTCGACCAGCGCGCCAACCGCCTGGCGCACCATCTGATCGCCTTGGGCACCAAGCCGGAGAGTACGGTCGGTATTGCCCTGGAGCGTTCGGTCGAGGTGATCGTTGCCTTCCTTGCCGTGATGAAGACCGGTGCTGCCTATGTACCGCTGGACATTGATTATCCGCAGGACCGTTTGCAATGGATTGTCGAAGACTCGGCCATGCACCTGCTGCTGACCAACAGTGCCTTGAGCCAGCGTTTCGACACGGTTGGGCGAATCGTAGAGCTCGACCGCCTGGCGCTGGCGGGCCTGCCTGACGGTGTGCCACGCGCGCGGGTGGAAGATGACAACCTGGCGTACCTGATCTACACCTCGGGTTCGACTGGCAAGCCCAAGGGGGTGGCCGTCAGCCATGGGCAGATCCGCATGCACTGCCAAGCCATTGCCGAACTTTATGAGATGGACGAAAGCACCCGTGAGCTGCTGTTCATGTCATTCGCTTTCGACGGCGCGCAAGAGCGCTGGCTGTCGACGCTGTCGTCGGGTGGCTGCCTGGTGATCCGTGGCAATCGCCTGTGGACGGCAGAGGAAACCTGGCAGGTGCTGCATGAGCAACGCATCGATATCGCCTGCTTCCCTCCGGCGTATCTGCAGCAGTTGGCCGAGTTCGGCGAGAGCCAGCAACAGGTTGCACCGCCAGTGCGTATCTACTGCTTTGGTGGCGATGCGGTGCCCGATGCGTTGTTCGAACTGGTCAAGCGCACGCTAAGGCCACAGTACCTGACCAACGGGTACGGGCCTACCGAGACGGTGGTGACACCCCTGCTGTGGAAGGTATCGGCCGATCAGTCCTGTCAGGCGGTGTATGCGCCGATTGGCGATCGTGTGGGCCTGCGTACCTTGCAGGTACTCGACCAGGACCTCAACCCGTTGCCTGATGGCGTGGCGGGTGAGCTCTATATCGGCGGTGAAGGGCTGGCGCGGGGGTATCACCAGCGTGCAGCGCTTACCGCCGAGCGTTTTGTCGCGGACCCGTTCGCGGAAGGCGCGCGTCTTTATCGCACTGGTGACCGCGTACGCCGCCGTGCCGATGGCACCTTGGACTTCATCGGCAGGCTGGACAACCAGTTGAAAATCCGCGGGTTCCGTATCGAGCCGGGCGAGATCGAGGCGCGCTTGCGCAACTTGGCCGATGTCCGTGATGCGGTTGTGGTGGCGCGTGAAGGCGCCACCGGCAAGCAGTTGGTGGGTTATGTGGTCAGTGGCAGCGAGAAAACGAACCCGGCACAACTGCGTGAAGCCCTGCGTACCGAGCTGCCGGACTACATGGTCCCGGCGCAACTGGTGGTGCTGGAGGCGATGCCGTTGACGCCCAATGGCAAGGTCGACCGCAAGGCGCTGCCGGCGCCTGATTTTGCCGCGCATCGGCAGCACCGGGCACCGCGCAATGAAGCCGAGTTGGCCTTGGCGCACATCTGGCAAGACGTGCTGGGTGTTGAGTCGATTGGAGTCGACGACAACTTCTTCGAGCTGGGGGGGGATTCGCTTCGGGTGCTGAAAATGCTCTCCAAAGTGCGTGCGCACAGCGATTTGGCGCTGGATATGAAGTTGCGTGACGTGATGGCCAAACCGACCATTGGTGAGCTGTCAGGTTATTCGGCGGATGAAGCCTGCCTGGATCCTGTGTTGTTGCTCAACACCCGCGTGGCCCATGCCACACCGTTGTTCTGCCTGCATGCAGGTTTCGGCACGGTATTCGATTATGAGCCGCTGGCGCGTCGCCTGGAGGGGCATTGCAGTGTTTATGGCGTGCAGTGCCGAATGCTGCTCGACCGCACGTGGCAAGATGAATCGTTGCAGGCGATGGCTATCGACTATGCCCAATACATCCGCCAGAAGCAGCCGGCAGGCCCATACCGCTTGGCAGGCTGGTCGTTGGGGGGAACCCTGGCGGTGCTGGTAACCAAGGAGCTGGAGCGTCAGGGCCAGACGGTAGCATTGCTCGGCCTGGTGGACAGCTTCGTGCCCTGTGCATTGCATACCGAGGTGGCCGAGGACTGGACGGAGGATTTGCAGGGCTTCCTCAGTGTATTGCTGGGTGTGCCAAAAGACCGCCTGGCAGTCCCTGAGCTGGCCGTGGGGACGGACGTTTCGACGTTGCAGGGTGCCATCGAGGCCGTTCGTGCTGCGCAGACCGAGCCATCGCTTTATGCCGATATCGACAGTTCGGAGCTGGCCCATACCTTTGCGGTGGCGATGCGTCTGAAAGCCTTGTCATTGAACCTGACCAGCCTGCCTCCCACCCACGCCTTGGCGACATGCTGGTGGGCGGGCCGCAATGGCGACGCGGCCTGGGCTTTCGCAACGAAGGCAAGCCATGCAGTGGAGGCAGGGCACTACGACATTCTCAGGCAGCGTGAAGTTATCGACGGTCTGGCCATGCACTGGTTGAAAGAGGGCTCCATGGTCGAGTAACGGTCACTGTCAGGTTTACAGGGCACCATCACCTCTCGCCCCACGCCGACAGCACACAGGCTGTCGGCGTGGGGCGATGTCGTTTGCTCAGCGCGTAGACGTGACCTTGCTGTCCTGGGTAAACATGCGCAAGGGCAGCGCTTTAGGTGTGCGGCGGGAAGTTGAACGCAGTGACGGGGAGGTGACGCGGGGAGTGTGTGGCCAGACCCAGGACTTGCGTGGGTCTGGCCAGCGCGGCTTAGAAGTCGTAGCGCAGTGACACCGTAGCGTTGCGTGGTGCACCGTAGTGGCCATAACTGCCGGCCATGCCTGCATAGTACTTCTTGTCGAATACGTTGTTGACGTTAAGCGTGGCCGCCAGGTTCTGGTTGATGCGGTAGCGAGCCATCAGGCTGGTGACGAAGTAGTCATCCTGGGTGACGTGGCTGTTATAGCGCGCATATTGCAGTGTGGATTTGGAGTTCCAGTTCACGCCCCCACCCACAGTCAGCTTGTCCCATTCGCCTGGCAGGCGGTAGGTGTTCCAGAGGCGGAAGGTGTCCATTGGCAGTTGGGTGGTCAGCCTGTTGCCGTCAGCATCCTCGGTGCGGGAGTGGCTGTAGCCGGTGAAAACGTTCCAGCCAGGTAGCACTTCGCCCGAGAGCTCCAGATCCACGCCTTTGGTTTGCGCACCATCCACTGCTTTGTAGGCATTACCGCCGTTGGGTGCAGGTTCGGTGGTCTCTTCGGCGAAGTTATCCCTTTGTACCAGGTAGATGGCAACGTTGGCGTTCAAGCGGCCATCCAGGAATTCGCCTTTCCAGCCCATTTCGTAGTTCTTGCCGACTTCCGGGTCAAGTGGTTTGCCGCTGGCGTCGATATTGCTTTGTGGCTTGAAGATGTCGGTGTAGCTGACGTACACCGATTGCTCATGGGTCAGGTCATAGACCAACCCCGCATACGGCGTCACTACACCATGCTCTTTCATGTTGTAGGTGGTCGGCGCATCGGGGCTGTCGATGATGCCAAGGCTGTAGTCGAAGCGGTAGTCGGAAGCTCGCGCGCCCAGAATCAGATGCAGGTCATCGGTGAAGTTGAACCGCCCGGCTAGGTAGTAGCCGCTTTGGCGGTTGAAAATGTCATATTTGATGCTTGGCGAAAGCTCGTCTTTACCGGGTTTTGGGGTCACGTTTTCCCACGTGAAGTAGTTGATATCCTGATCAGGCCCGGCGTATTCGCGATGTTTGTTCTCGTACTCAAGATAGTTGTAGCCAAAAATGAGTTCGTGACTTTGGCCAAACAGTTGAAACGGCCCTTGCAGGGAGGCGTCAACACCTTTTTGGTATTGATCCGCCGAGGCCACGCCAGCACTGATGGTTGTTGAGCCATCCGGTTCCAGGTATGACCTGTTGGTTCTTGTCGAAACGTAGGAAGAGAACGTATTGCGATCAACGTCCATGTACAGGGTCGAGACTTTCAACTGCCAGTCGTTGGCCAGTTGCTGTTCGAGCGTCATGGTGTAGTTGGTGGTTTCGTAGTCGTCATAACCCCAGCGAGCGTCGGAACTTTTCGAACGAGAAAAGTGGGTGGGCTGGCCGTTGGTGAAAATGAGTGGAACACCCGAGGCACCGTTGACCTTGTAAGTTTGCCGGTCAATGCCGAAGCGAACCAGGGTGGTGTCGGTCAGGTCGGCCTCCAGGGCACCGTACAGGATGCTGCGGTCCTGGGTGTACCAGTCCATGAACGTGTGGTTGTTTTGCTGCGCAGCGACAAAACGCCCGCGCACGTTGCCTTCCTTGGTCAGGGGACCAGAAACGTCAGCCTCGGCACGGTAGTAGTCCCAGGAGCCGATATCGCCCTGGATGTAGGACTTGAACTCGCGCGTCGGGCGCTTGCGGATCAGGTTGACCACCGCACTGGGGTCACCGGCACCCGTCATCAGGCCCGTTGCACCACGGACGATCTCCACTCGGTCATAAAGGGCCATGTCCAGCAGGGTGCTGGGCATGTTGCGAGTCTGGTTGTCCTGAAACGTGGTAACACCATCGAACTGGTACGTGTTGATGGCACTGCCACGGGAATAGATGTTGAAGCGCTCACCACCATCCTGGGACATGGTGATGCCAGGTGTCTGCTTCAGCACATCGGTCATGCTGCTCAGGTGCTGGTCATCCATTCGCTGGCGGGTCACCACAGTGATGGTCTGTGGCGTCTCGCGGATCGACAGGTTCATTTTGGTGGCTGTATTGGTCACACCCGTGGTGTAGGAACCAGTGCCTTCGGTAGTGGCGCCAAGGCCAGTGCTATTGACGTTGGTCGCCGAAAGCTCGACCTGACCGTCCTTTCCCGCCGAACTCGCCGTCACGGTCACGGTGTTGCCATCGATCTGATAACGCAGCCCGGTCCCCTGCAGCAGGGTGCGCAGCGAGGACTGCAGGTCATGCCGGCCCTTGAGCGCCGTGGAACGCAGCCCGCTGATGTCCTCCGGGCTATACAGCAATTGCATATCGGTCTGCTTGGCCAGTGCCTGCAACGCCGAATTCATCGACTGTGCCGGAATATCCAGGGTCCACTCCTGTGCCTGCACCTGGGCAACCAGCGCCGTGGACAGCGCCAGGCCCAGACCGACGCGAGACAACGCGTGCCGGGGGCGAAGGGAGTGACGGATCAGTAACGCTTTGGCAAGCGGGTTGAGCGGGCCGGGCAAGGACTTGGACATCTATTGCGGTCTCGTTGGCAGAGGGGTTTTTTTCTATGTCTGGTATGTGACGCAGCAACCGTGAAAAACCGGAACGATTCTTATTGACTGTATTTTTCACCACTGCTGCGTTAACCGCGTCACAACTTCACAATTCGCGTGCTACACGAAAACCGAGGAAGTCGCCGCGGGTGGTCTTGAGGCGGTCGTTGCGGTTGGCTGAGCGCGAGAAGATCGGCGGCTCGCCCCAGTCGTTGCCACGCATGTGCGCGCGGATGCACGTGGGGTCCTGGATCCAGGCGCTGCCGTCGCTTGGGGCGCCTTCGTAGCTTTCGTGGTAGCAGTCGGCAACCCACTCGTAGACGTTGCCGTGCATGTCGTACATGCCGAAGGCATTGGCCGGGTAGCTGCCCACCGGCGCGGTGTAGGTGTAGCCGTCGCGGGGGCCGTAGGTGTTGGCGTGCTTGCTGATCTCATACTTGCCCGGCTCGTCGAAGGGGAAGGGGAACGGCCCGGTGGAACCACCGCGGGCGGCGTATTCGCGCTCGGCCTCGCTGACCATGCGGTAGGGTTTGCCGGTGGTCTTGGCCAGCCACTGGGCGTAGGCCTGCACTTCGTCGTAGTCGACGCACACCGCCGGCTGGCGGGGGCCTTGCTTGTAGGTCGGCTTGCTGGCCTCGCACCAGCGGCCGGGGCGGTCGTCACCGCTTTTGATGACGGTGCCGGTGGCCTTGATATAGGCATCCAGTTCGCCGGCGGTAACCTGGTAGCGGCTCATGGCGAACGGCTTGGCGAAGGTCACGGTGTGCAATGGGCCTTCGTCGGGCTGGCGGCCGACTTCGTCGTCGGGCGCGCCCATCACGTAGCTGCCGGCGGGCAGCACGACCATTTCCGGGCAGTCCCTGCAGTCTTTGAACACGTCGCCGGGCTTGGCGGCGTGGGCGTAGGCGCTGACCAGCAGCAGGCAGGTGATCTGGGCTGGCCGGTAGAGCCAGGTGGATACGTTCATCGGTGATCCTCGAAACGGGTGAATGCGTGCTGCGTTTCGCATTCAGACGAGCCGGGGCGGTGGAAAATTAACCAGCACTGGCGCCGCACCTATACCGACGAGGTTGTCAGCCGTGAGTCGCCGGGCTATAGTCCAACCCATTGTTCTCTTCCCGAAGACCTGTTCATGCCAGCCAGCCCTTCCACCCCATGCTTTGCCATCGCGCCCGTCGCGGGCATGGTCGTGCGTGGTAGCCAGCAGCCGGTCATGATCAGTCATTACCCACCACCTGTCAGTGGCGTTGTAGGCGGCGTAGCTCCGCCTCCTTGCGTGGTCGTGCTGGGCTGATCGGCTTCTGGCCGCCCCCTTTCGCACACGCAACCTACTGAACACGGTCGGCTACTTCCCTCGCTGAAGCGCACGCCGTCCGTTTGGCTTATCTGCCTATATCAGGTGGCAATACATGTCTGTCTTTAACAAAGCATCCGTGGCCTCGGCGGCCACTACCAGCCTGTTCGTCCTGCTGTGGAGCAGCGGGGCGATCGTCTCCAAGCTGGGCCTGGCGCATGCCAGCCCGTTCGCCTTTCTGCTGTTGCGCTCGGCGCTGGCCCTGGCCGGCCTGTTGATGGTCAGCCCGCTGCTGGGGCTGCGCTGGCCGCGTACACGCGGGGGCATTCTGCGCGCCCTGGGTACTGGGTGTGTGCTGCTCGGCGCTTACCAGATCTTCTACTTGCTGGCGCTCAACACCCACGTCACCCCTGGCGTCATGGCCACGGTGATGGGGGTACAACCGATTCTCACCGTGGTGCTGATGGAGCGTCAGCGCTCCTGGAGCCGCCTGTTCGGCCTGGGGTTGGGGCTGGGCGGCTTGATCATGGTGGTCTACCAGGGCATCAACCTGGGCGGGGTGTCGCTGGCGGGGATGCTGTTCGCCCTGCTGGCGCTGGTCAGCATGACCTTTGGCTCGATCCTGCAGAAGCGCATTACCGACAACCCCATGGGCACGCTGCCGCTGCAATACCTGGCGGGCTTCGCCATGTGCGCGCTGTTCGCACCGCTGCAGCCACTGCAGGTGGCGTGGACCGGCGGTTTTGTCGGTGCGCTGCTGTGGATGGGGCTGGTGGTTTCGCTGCTGGCGACCTTGCTGCTGTACCGCTTGATCGCCAAAGGCAACCTGGTCAACGTCACCAGCCTGTTCTACCTGGTGCCAGCGGTAACCGCGGTGATGGACTTCCTGATCTTCGGTAACCGCCTGGCACCGCTCAGCCTGCTGGGCATGGGGCTGATCGTGGTGGGCTTGCTGTTCGTGTTTCGCAAACCCGCCGCGCGCTTGGCAGAGGCGTAGGCCTTAGCGGAACTCTTCGGGGATGGCGTGGTGCAGTACGCCTTCCTCGAAGTCCAACAAGCCGGCCTCGCGCTGGGTGAGCAGGTAATAGAGCAGGGTGTCGAGCGAACGCTGCGGCGGGACCTCGACCGCCAGCATCTTCACTGCCTGCTCGGTTTCGCAGTTGCAGCCGAAGTCCTGCAAGGCGGCGCGCACCTGGTCGAGGGTTTCCGGTGGTTTGACGATCACCCGGAACACCGAGCTGCCGCTGCTGTGGCACAGTTCGGCGAACCAGGTCTCGCCTTGTTCTTCACGGGTAGCGATGACGTCACCCGGGGCGATGCCGTAGACATGGAAGGGAATGTTGTCGACGGCGTAGCCACCTTCCACGGCCTTGGCCCACAGGCCCTCGACCGAGGCCGGTGGGTAGCCGTTTGCGTCCTGCTCCAGGCGGAACAGGACCTTCTTGTACGCGCTGCTCATCGTATGCTCCGCCTCAACTGCGCGCCGGCCGCAGTACCAGCCACAGTGCCATGCCAATCAGCAAGCCGCCGTACAGGTGTGCCATCGACAGCGGCTCGTCCAGCAACCACGCCCCCCACAATACGCCGAATACCGGGATCAGGAAGGTCACGGTGCTGGCTTTGACCGGGCCGATTTCTTCGAGCAGGCGGAAGTACAGGATGTAGGCGAAGGCGGTGCACAGCAGGCCCAGGCCCAGCAACGACAGCCATACCTGCCAGCCGCCCCAGCTGGCGGGCGGCTGGCTGAGCGCGCTCCAGGCGAACACTGGGCTTAGCAGCAAGGTGGCGCCAAGCATGCTGCCCAGCGCCGACAGGCGGCTGTCCAGGCCGCTGACCCAGCGGCGCGCGAGGAACCCGGCAAAGCCATAGCAGGTGGTGGCCGCCAGGCAGGCGAGGGCGCCTTGCAGCAAGGCCATGTCCAGCGCTACCGGGCCGGCGCCGCTGAGGATGCCGACGCCAAACAGGCCCAAGAAGATGCCGCACAGCTTCGGCAGGGTCATGGGTTCGCGGAAGAACAGCATGCCGATCAGCACGCCCATCAGCGGCGTGGTGGCATTGAAAATCGCCGAGTAACCGGCCGGCAATACCTGAGCGGCGACGGAATAGAAGGTGGCGGGGATACCGGAGTTGATCATGCCCAACACCAGGCAGGCGCCGAGCTTGCCCTGGAAGTCCCAGCGCACGCGGGCGGCGGCAACGATGGCGACCAAGCCGAGGCAGGCGATGGACACACGGAAGAACGCCGTCGGCACCGTGCCGAGTTCGGGGGCGATGATGCGCATGAACAGGAAACTCGCCCCCCAGACGGCGGCAAGGGTCAGCAGGCGGGCTAGGGCGATGGGGCTCACGGCGGTCTCCGGGTACAGGGCAGGGGCGCGAGTGTACGTCAGGGGGCAGGGGGATTCTTGTGCTTTCTTGCGGTGCAATTCGGATCCCTCGAACAGGCCGGTGCTGGCGACACTCCCTCGAGAGTGCGGCTAAGCTGTCTATCTCACCCCGCACCGAGGTGTCCCGCATGACTCAGCACTGGCCTGCCGGCGAGATCGCCCGGATGATCCTCGATGGCTTCGACGACTATCGCGAGCACTTCCGCCGCATCACCCTCGGCGCGCGCGAGCGCTTCGAACAGGCGCGTTGGCAAGATATCCAGCGGGCCGCCGCTGCACGGATCAACCTGTACGAACAGAAGGTCGGCGAGGTCAATGGCTGGTTGCGTGATGCATTCGATGATGAGGTGCTGCTGGAGGTGGAGCAGTGGCCTCTGGTGAAAAGTGCCTACATCCGCCTGATCGACCCACGGCTGGACGATGAACTGTCGGAGACCTGGTACAACTCGTTGTTCTGCAGTTTGTTCAGCCATGACCAGATCAGCGACGGCTGCATGTTCATCCACACCACCCGGCCATCGATCCGCAGCCACCAGCGCGCTGCGCAAACCCGTACCTATTGCCTTGATGCCAGCCTCCAGAGCCTGTTGCGGGCAATCTTCGCTGACTACGCGTTCGCTTATGGCGACCTTGAAAGCGACGTGTCACGGCTTGAAGCGCAACTGCGTGAACACCTGCCGGACTGGGTATGCAAGGACTCGACGCTGACGGTTGAGCTGTTTTCGCCTGTGCTGTACCGCAACAAGGGGGCCTACCTGGTCGGCAGGCTGTACAACAGCGATGAGCAGTGGCCGCTGGTGATCCCGCTGCTGCACCGCGAAGGCCATGGGGTGGAGGCCGATGCGTTGATCACCGACGAGGCCGAGGTGTCGATCATCTTTTCCTTCACCCGCTCGTACTTCATGGTCGATGTGCCGGTGCCGGCGGAGTTCGTCAACTTTCTCAAGCGTATCCTGCCGGGCAAGCATATTGCCGAGCTGTACACGTCGATCGGTTTCTACAAGCACGGCAAGTCGGAGTTCTATCGGGCGTTGATCAACCACCTGGCCAACAGCGATGATCGCTTCATCATGGCGCCGGGGGTGCGTGGCATGGTCATGAGCGTATTCACCCTGCCGGGCTTCAATACGGTGTTCAAGATCATCAAGGACCGTTTTTCGCCGTCGAAAACAGTCGACCGGGCCACGGTGATCGACAAGTACCGGCTGGTGAAAAGCGTCGACCGAGTGGGGCGCATGGCTGATACCCAGGAGTTTGCCGATTTTCGCTTCCCACGTGACAAATTCGAGCCGGAGTGCCTGGCCGAACTGCTCGAGGTAGCACCGTCGACGGTGGTGCTGGAGGGCGACACGGTGCTGATCCGACATTGCTGGACCGAGCGGCGCATGACGCCGCTGAACCTGTACCTTGAGCATGCCAGCGAGGGCCAGGTGCTGGAGGCGCTGGAGGATTATGGCCTGGCCATCAAGCAGTTGGCGGCGGCGAACATCTTCCCCGGCGACATGTTGCTGAAGAACTTCGGCGTTACCCGCCATGGCCGGGTGGTGTTCTACGACTATGACGAAATCAGCTTTTTGACCGAGGTGAATTTCCGCCACATCCCGCCGCCGCGTTACCCGGAGGACGAAATGTCGGGCGAGCCGTGGTACTCGATCGGGCCCCATGACGTGTTCCCCGAGGAGTTTCCGCCGTTTCTGTTTGCCGATATGGGCCAGCGGCGGCTGTTCAGCC
>NZ_BCBQ01000042.1:0-47311 GCF_001320885.1 Pseudomonas sp. NBRC 111140 | reverse complement strand
CCGGCTGGCGGCGCGGGTGGGCGAACTGATCTTCACCGCCCAGCACACCCTGGAACAGGGCAAGGCGTTTTATCGCGAAACCAAGCAGGCCGCTGCCGGCTTCGGCCGTGAGGGCCACGAACTCAAGGTACTCCCCGGCGTCGCGCCGGTGGTGGGCAAGACCCTCGCCCACGCCCAGGCCAAGTACGACCGCCAGCAGCAGTTGCTGGAGCCCAAGGCTTTTCTCAGCTCCATTTCGCGTTTCGCCAGCCTTGGCTACGACCTGTCGGAACTGCCATTCGATGAGGTGGTGCCCCTGCCGCCGGAGCACTTCACCACCAACACCCACCAAAGCCGGCAAAAGCTGGTTTACGACCTGATCCGCCGCGAGCGGCCGACGGTGCGGCAGCTGTTCAACCAACTCACCTCCGGTGGCCACCGCATCCTGATCGGCACCCCGCAGAGCATTGCCGACGATCTGCAGGCGTGGTTCGAGGCCGACGCCGCCGACGGTTTCAACATCATGTTCAGCGGCCTGCACTCGGCCATCGACGACTTTGTCGACGGCGTGGTGCCTGAGCTGCAACGGCGCGGGCTGTTCCAGCGCGAATACGCCGGCAGCACGCTGCGGGAAAACCTCGGCCTGCCTTACCGCGCCAACCGCTTTTTCTAAGGAGTGTTCATGTTCCGACCTTTGGCTTCATTGAGCCTGGCCATTGCCCTGGCCCTGGCCGGTTGCGACGACAAACCGGCGCAACCGGCCAGCAGCGCTGAGGCAGCCACCCCGCAGCAAGGCGGCGTGCTACGGGTAGCCTTTGACGGCGACCCCAACTGCATCGACCCGCAGCAGGCGGGCAACAACACTGCCCTCAACGTCGGCCGGCAACTGGTCGACTCGCTTACCGATCAAGACCCGCAAAGTGCTGCAATCGTGCCGTGGCTGGCCGAGCGCTGGGAGGTCAGTGACGACTCGCGCCAGTTCACTTTCCACCTGCGCGAAGGCGCCACCTTCGCAGATGACAGCCCGCTGGATGCGGCGGCGGTGAAGGCCAATTTCGAGGCTATCGTCGCCTTGGGTGCCCAGGCGCAGCTGGCCAGTACCTACCTGGCCGGCCTGGATACCATTGAAGTGCTCGGGCCGCTTAGCGTGCGCATTGGTTTCCACCAACCCAACGCACAATTCCTCCAGGCCAGCTCTACCATGAGCCTGGGGTTGCTAGCCCCGGCCACCCTCAAGCGCTCCGCCGAGGAACGCTGCCAGGGTGCGCTGGTAGGCAGCGGGCCGTTCAATGTCAAACGCTTCGAACATAACCGCCTGGTGCGTATCGAGGCCCGCCACGACTATGCCTGGCCATCGTCGTTGGCCGGGCACCAGGGCCGCGCCTGGCTCGACGCCATCGAGTTCCACATCCTGCCGGAATCCGGCGTGCGCCTGGGCAGCCTGTTGTCCGCGCAGATCGACGTCAACACAAGCGTGCCAGTGCAGGACGAGGCCGTGCTGCAAGCTCAGGGCGTGCCGTCGATCGCCCGTTCCAACCCTGGCATTGTCTTCAACCTGACACCCAACGAGTCGCACCCGCCGCTGGACGACGCCAATGTGCGCCGGGCACTGAACAAGGCCATCGACCGCAGCCAGTTGCAGGCGGTGATCTCGCGCTACCAGAAACCGGCCAGCTCGGTACTGGCCAGCAGCACGCCGTATTACCAGGACCTCAGTGCCAGCCTCGCCTTCGATCCCGAAGGTGCCGCCAAGCTGTTGGATGCTGCGGGCTGGGCCAAAGGTGCCGATGGCTGGCGCCAGCGCGATGGCCAGCGCCTGAGCTTCGCCCTCGACTACTGGCAGGCCACCACCCCGGTGCTGGAACTGGTGCAGCAGCAACTGCGCCAGGCTGGTGTGGAGCTGCGCCTGAACAAGTCCACCATTGGCCAGGTGAGCCTGCTGCAGACTTCGCAAAACTACCAGCTGTGGTTCTTCAACCTGACCCGCGCCGACCCGGACGTATTGCGCACCGTGTTCCTCGCCGCAGGTCGCAACGTCAACGCGCGTGGCGCGCTGCCACTGGACCAGGCCCTGCTCGATTCGGCAGCCAGCCTGGATGCGCACAAACGTGGCGAGCTGATCGCTCAAGCCAGCCAGGCGTTACTGGAGCAAGGCCATGTCATTCCGCTGGTGGAGGCTGCAACGGTCACAGCGTTTCGCCATGCCGTGCGCGGCCTGCACTACGAAGCCTCGACCCGCCTGCAGTTTTATGACACCTGGCTGGCACAACCAGAGGCCACCAAACCATGACCACGCTGACTTATCGCCACGCAGTACCGTGGCGGCTGGCCCAGGCACTGCTGGTGCTGTGGGCTGCATTTTCCCTGTCGTTCGTCATCCTCTACGCGTTGCCCGGTGACCCGGTGGCGATCTTGCTGGCACAGAGCGGCGAGCCAGGCGCGGTAGACCCGGCAAAGGTGGCCGAACTGCGCGCTCGCTATCACCTCGATGGCAGCTTGTGGCAACAGTACGGCGGTGCACTCTGGCGCCTGTTGCAGCTGGACTTGGGCCATTCGCTGCAAAGCGGCAAGCCAGTGGCTCAGGCCCTGGCAGACGCGTTGCCCGCCACCTTGTCCCTGGCGTTCGCCGCACTGGCCCTGGCCGTGCCACTGGGCATCGGCTTGGCCCTGGCGGCGCATCAGGTACGCCAGCGCACGTTGCAGAGCGCTTTGCATAACGCCCCGGCCGTGGTGGTGTCGTTGCCGACCTTCTGGGTTGGCCTGGTGCTGTTGCAGCTGTTTTCCTTCCAGCTGCACTGGCTGCCGGCCATGGGCAATCAAGGCCCGGCCAGCCTGGTGCTGCCGGCGCTAACCCTGGCCCTGCCTTGTGCGGCGATGATCGCTCAGGTACTGGGACGTTCACTGGCCAGTGTCAGCCGCCAGCCATTTGTCCAGGCATTGCGCAGCAAAGGGCTAGGGCCTTGGCGCTTGTTGTGCGGGCACGTGCTGCACAATGCAGCAATACCGCTGCTGAGCCTGGCCGGCACCTTGCTGGGCAACCTGCTGGCCGGGGCGGTGGTGACCGAAACCGTGTTCTCGCGTGAGGGTATCGGCCGCCTGGCCCAGGCCGCAGTGGCCAGCCAGGACATCGCCGTGGTTCAGGGTGTGGTGTTGCTGGCTGCGGCCTTGTACGTGCTGACCAACTTGCTGACCGACCTGTTCTACCCCCTGCTCGACCCACGTATTGGCCAAGGAGGCCGGGCATGAGCGTAAAAACCGCCTATGGCCTTGTACAAGCGAAACGCTGGCCTCGCCTGCCGCTGGCATTGAGTGTCGTCCTGTTCCTGCTGGTACTGGGCTGGGCCTTTTGGCCAGAGCTGTTCAGCCGCGCCGACCCGTTGCTGGCCGATCCCAGTCAGGCCTTGCAAGCCCCTTCCGCCCGGCACTGGTTCGGCACCGACCACCTTGGCCGCGACCTGTACGCGCGCTGTGTCCATGGCGCGGCGCTGTCACTGCAGGCGACCAGCATCGCCGTGCTGATCGCTTTGCTGGTCGGCAGTCTGCTGGGTGGCATCGCCGGCTGGTTCGGTGGCCTGGCCGATCGTGCGCTGGCAGTGCTGGTGGAGGTGCTGATGGCCATTCCCGCATTGTTGCTGGCGATGGCGATTGTCACGGCGCTGGGCTTCGGCACGCTGGAAATCGCCGTAGCCGTAGGGCTGTCATCCGTGGCCATCTTCGCCCGGCTGGCCCGCGGCGAAGTGCTGCGCTGGCGCAGCCGCAGCTTTGTCGAGGCGGCGCAGGTGGCCGGTGTGGGCAGCTGGTGCAACCTCTGGCGGCATGTGTTGCCGCACGCCGCCGGGCCGCTACTGGCCTTGGCCGCACTGGAGTTCGCCAGTGCCGTGCTGGCTGTGTCGGCGTTGAGCTTTCTCGGCTTTGGCGCACCGCCACCGCAACCGGAGTGGGGCCTGCTGATCGCCGAAGGCCGCAACTACATGGTCGTGGCCTGGTGGTACACCACATTGCCGGGCTTGGTGGTGGCCGCCGTGGTGCTGGCCACTCATCAACTCGCCCATGGGCTGCAACAGTTACAGGGAGATGTGCGATGAACACCCCATTGGTGCGTATCCAGCAGTTAAGCGTCGATTATCCAGGCAACCCGCAAGCCGCCGTACAGGCGCTGGACCTGGAAATTGCCGCAGGTGAAATTGTCTGCCTGGTGGGCGAGTCCGGTTCGGGCAAATCCACTACCGCTGCGGCCCTCGCCGGGCTGCTGCCAGCCGCGGCGCGGCAGCGAGGCCAACTGTGGCTGCAAGGCCAGGCGCTGGAACAATTTGCTGAACGTGACTGGTGCCAACGCCGTGGCCGCCTGGTCGGCTTCGTGCCACAAGACCCCGGCACCTCGCTGGACCCGGTCAAGACCATCGGTGCACAGCTGGTCGAAGCCATGACCGTGCATGGCGTGCCGCGCCGTGAAGCCGGTGCGCGCGGGCTGGCACTGCTGCAGCAGGTGGGCCTCAGGGATGCCGAGCAACTGTCCCGCCGCTACCCCCATGAGCTGTCGGGTGGCATGTGCCAGCGGGTGTTGATCGCAATCGCCCTGGCCAACGACCCACTGCTGTTGATCGCCGACGAACCCACCAGCGCCCTGGATGTCAGCGTGCAGCGGCAAATTCTAGACCGCCTGCAGCAACTGGTGCGCGCACGCGGCAGCAGCTTGTTGCTCATCACCCATGACCTGGCGGTGGCGCTGGACCGTGCCGATCGCATTCTGGTGATGCGCAACGGCCAACTGCTGGAGAGCGGCACGCCCGCGCAGTTATGGCATGCACCCAAGCATCCCTACACGCGGCAGCTGCTGGCGGCCTCACCGTTGGCACGCCTGCAGCAACGGCGTACTGGCCCAGCCAGCGCAGTTGGCGAACCCCTGTTGCAGGTCAGTGGCCTGATGCGGCGTTTCAACCGGCATGCCGCGCCGGTGGTCGACGGTGTCAGCTTCACCCTGCCCCGTGGCAGTACCACCAGCCTGGTGGGCGAGTCAGGTTCGGGTAAGTCCACCACTGCCCGCATCATCCTGGCCTTGGAGCAAGCCAGTGCAGGCAGCGTGTTGTTCGACGGCCAGCCAATACTGGGCGCCAGCCGGCGCCAATTGCATGCCTACCGGCGGCGAGTGCAACTGGTCTACCAGAACCCCTGGGCTGCGTTGGACCCTAGGCACAACCTGCTGCAGATCGTCAGTGAGCCGATGCGCGCCTTTGCCATTGGCGCGCGACGAGACGATCGGCAGCGGGTGCTGGGTTTGCTGGAGCGGGTCGGGTTACCCGCCGAGTTGCTGCTGCGTCGGCCTGGAGCGTTGTCTGGTGGGCAGCGCCAGCGTGTGGCTATCGCTCGTGCCTTGGCGGCTGAACCGGAGCTGCTGGTGCTCGATGAGCCGCTGTCGGCCCTGGATGCGCCCGTGCAGGCACAGGTGTTGGCGTTGTTGCAGCGTTTGCAGGCTGAGCTGGGGCTGACCTACCTGTTCATTTCACACGACCTGGCGACGGTGCGCGGCATCAGCGATCAGGTGCTGGTGATGCGCCAGGGGCGGCTGGTGGACCAAGGGCCGACCGAGCAGGTGTTCGAGCGGCCCGCGAGTGACTACACGCGGAGCTTGCTGGAGGATATGCCAGGATTGGGCCGGGTATTGCAGGGGGAGCGGCCCTTGGTGCGTGAGGTGGGGTGAGCCTGCAGCGATTGGGTTGGATCACCGATGCTGGGGCTGCTTCGCAGCCCATCGCGATGCAAGGCCGCTCCTACAAGGGCCTTGTGCCGCGATGGGGGCGCAAAGCGCGCCGTAACGGCCTACGCAGCCCCGTCCAACCCCATCTGCCAGAAATCCGCTTCCAGGCTGGACGCCTGGCCGAAAATCCCCACCAGCTCAGCAAACCGCTGCTCTGTCATGCTTCGCGCAGCCAGTTCATCCAGATGCTTGCGCGCGGCCGCCGCCACGCCTTGGTAGCCCTCCCCGGCATATTCGCCAATCCACTCGCGGTACGGGTGGTTGCTCAAATCGCCGATGCGTTCGGCCAAGGTTCGGCCGATCTCGGCATAGCCGATCACGCAAGGTGCCAGTGCCACATGCAGCTCCAGCAGGTCGCCGGCGGCGCCGCAGTCCAGCACGTAACGGGTATACGCCACCGTCGCCTGGTGCTCTGGTGCGGCCTCGATATCAGCCTGAGTCAACCCCCAGCGCGCGCACAGGCGCACATGCAACTCGGTTTCGTCCAGGATCGCCGCCAGCCCGGCCTGCGCGGCACGGATGTCGGCCGGGCGGCGGCTTTTGTAGGCGGCCAGCGCCCAGGCGCGGGCGAACTGGATCAGAAACAGGTAATCCTGCACCAGGTAGGTTCGGAACGCTTGCTCGCTCAGCGTGCCCTCGCCCATCTGCCGCACGAAGTCATGGTCCACGTAGCGGTTCCACTGCGGCGCGGCAGCGGTCTTGAGGCGCTCGAAGATATCCATGCTCACTGGCCCTCCGGGTAGACGGCATCGAAGAAGGCCAGCTCCAACGCTACCGTGCGCTGGTAGAAGTCACTTGCCAGCGCGGCCTGTTGCGGGCCGACGCGGTCCAGCTCGGCCTGCAGGAAGGCGACGAAGTCCTGGAATGCCGGGTTGTCGTGCAGGGTGATCCACTCGGCATGGACGAAGTTTTCCGGCATCGGTTTCGGTGCCTTCAGCGCCCAATCCAGGTACAGGCCTTCGGCAACGTTGAGCACCGCCAGGGCCGCTGCGTAGGACCGGGTGGCTGCCGCTTCGCGCATGATCGCCTTGAAACCTGCGGTAGGCGCGGTATCGGCTGGTTCATCGCGTTGCGCCGGGCTGACATCCAGGGCCTCGAAGGCGCGCAGGAAGTACGTGTTCTCGTCGCTTGAGATCATCCCGGCGAAGCGGCCGAAACGCAGGCGGGCCTCGAACGTGTCGGCGGTGGCGATGGCCGCGCCCAGCAGGGTCAGGAAGCTGTCAAGAAAGCGGTGGTCCTGTACCAGGTAGTTGACCATGATCGGGTCCGGCAGGCTGCCGTCGCACAATTGGGTCACGAAACGGTGGCCAACGGCTGCCGACCAGGTCGGCTCGTTCTGGCGGTGCAGGGACTGGCTGAAACGTTCGGTCATGTTGCTGTCCTTGATGAGGGTGACAGCGAGACCTTGGCAGTTGACATGGACTGGGCCTCGCAGTGAGGCCGGCAAAAAGGCAGGTTACAAGCCCCATCCCTTCGCCGGCATGATCCGGATCAGGTTCGAAGGGTCACCGCGCTGCAGTGTTCAGCGGTTTCTCAGCCCATTGCCGGGCTCCCCTTGGTGGCGAACAGGTATACCCCAGTGCGTCGGGGCTGTCACGCCCCGATCCACCCAGTGAGTGGGCATTGGGTCACCCGCTTTTGGGGACTTAGGCCCATTCTTGACGCGCCATTATTTAGCGCACCCTAGGCGCCGCAAGGTTTTGTATGACAAAGCATTACTGAAATACCTGTTGGCACAGCCGTTGCTCAGGCCCAAAGACCAGGCAAAACGCCATTGATGGCCCTCAGCCATACAGCCGTGAGCGAGGCATAAGGCAATGAAAACACCTGCCGTGATTCACCCGAACCGGTATGTATTCCAGCTCTCTTCCGTCACCGCGCTGATGCTCAGCCTTGGGCTGATCACGGCCATGGCGAGCCCGCTGGACGACAACAGCCCGCCACCGCCGACGGACCCCTCGGCCTACACCGACCAGCCGGACGACCCGACCCCGGCCTTGCTCAACCTGAGCACCTTGCCAGAAGCCAACGAAGGCTCGCTGGAGCTGACCGATGGCGTGTACGGCAACCGCGATACGGTGCGTACCGACAACGTGCTGCCACCCGCCTTGCAAACCTCGGACAGGTACCCCACCAACGGCAAGCCCAGCCCGTTGTTCGGTGCGCAACCCTTCACCCAGCAACTGCTGCTTTTCGAAGAGTTCGGCCCGGAAAAACTCGACCCGACACTGCCGCCGCCAGACCTGACCTTCCCGGTGCCCACCTTGGGCGCGGCCCCGGCTCAAGACCCCAACGTAGTGGCCCGCAGCGGCCCCAGTGGCACAGCACTGGAAGCTTTCCTCAAGCAACCGGGCCTGTACCCGTTCCCGACCCAGTTCTCCAACGTGCTTGATCGAAACCCGTGGAAAGCACAGATCGAGATGTTCCTCAACCGCCACCCGGTCGGTTCGCCCGCCGAAGGCCGTCCACCAGGAAAAGGCTGGTCGCACCAGCGCTGGAACGAGTTTTATCCGCAGGCGGCATTCAAGACCGCGCAGGCTGGCGCGCGCATCAACCTTGGCCTGCGCGATCGCAGGCAAATGCACAACTACACAGTCGGGGAATTCGCCCCAGGTGGCCTGTACTACCAGACCTCCGATATCCCGACCACGCTGGGCACCACCAAGGGCATCGATACCCGCTTCCACCCGAACTTCCCGCTGCAGAACCACAAGTCGCTGTGGACCTTCGACGGCACCTTCCCGCCCAAGCTGCTGATGGTGCGCTACGGCCAGCCGATCCTGATGCGCCACTACAATGCCCTGCCGATCGACCCGTCGGCCAACGGCGGTTTTGGCCTGCACACCATCTCGACCCACGAGCACAACGGCCATTCCCCGGCCGAAAGCGATGGTTTCGCCAACGCCTACTTCTTCCCCGGCCAGTACTACGACTACCGTTGGCCGGTGCAACTGGCCGGCTACGACACCATCAACACCCGTGCCCAGGACCCGCGTGCGGCCTTCCCCTGCTCGCCGGGCGAAACCCTGTTCGTCAACGACGGCACACCGGGCCTGAAAACCTGCCAGAACGGCAGCATCAAGATTCGCGGCGACTGGCGTGAAACCATGAGCACCCACTGGTTCCACGACCACATGATGGATTTCACGGCGCAGAACGTCTACAAAGGCAACGCCGTGATGATGAACTACTACAGCGCCCTGGACCGTGGCAACGAAGCCCTGCAGGACGGCGTCAACCTGCGCTTCCCCAGCGGTTCGGGCATGCCGTGGGGTAACCGTGACTACGACGTCAACCTGGTGATAGCCGACAAGGCCTGGGATGCCAACGGCCAACTGTGGTTCAACCCGTTCAACACCGACGGCTTCCTGGGTGATCAGATCCTGGTCAACTGGCAGTACCAGCCCAAACTCAAGGTGCGTGCACGCAGCTACCGCTTCCGTATCCTCAACGGCTCGGTGTCGCGCTACTTCAAGTTTGCCGTGGTGCGGGAAATTGCCGGCACCAGTGGCGAGTTCAAAGGCCCTTCCGGCTCCAACGTATCGTATGCCCGAGTGCCGTTCCACATGATCGCCAACGACGGCAACATCATGGAGCACGCCGTGCCGTTCGACGGCACCCTGGACCTCAACGGTGACGGCAACCTGCAGGACAACAACGGCATTCTGCCGCTGCAAGGCATCGCCGAGCGCTACGACATCATCATCAACTTCGCCAAGAACGGCATCAAGGCGGGCGACAAGCTGTACTTCGTCAACCTGGAAGAGCACCGCACGGGCAAGGGCCCGGAAGGCACCATTTCGCTGGCCGACGTACTGTCGGAAAAATACAAGGCGGTGATCAAGCAGACCAGCAAAGGCCCACAGTGGGATAAAGGCGACCCAGCGGTCGGCAAGTTCCTGCAACTGTTGGTGCAGCCATACACCGGCCAGGACCTGAGCATGGACCCGGTGGCCTACGAGCCAGCCAAACCAGGCAAAGCCGCAGGCCTGAAAATGCTGCCGCTGCCCATTGATCGCAACTCGGCTACCGACCTGGCCAAGATCAAGGATGCCCGCCACCGTGAGTTCATCTTTGGCCGCTCCGATGGCACCGACACCACCCCCTGGACCATCAAGACCGACGGTGGCTTTGGCTACAGCATGGACCCACGGCGTATCAGTGCGGCACCGCAACTGGCCAACCAGTCCACCGACGGCGGCTTCAGTGGCGACGGCACCCTGGAAGTGTGGAAGATCAAGAACGGCGGTAATGGCTGGAGCCACCCGGTACACGTGCACTTCGAGGAAGGCGTGATTCTTAGCCGTGACGGCAAGGCCCCGCCAGAATGGGAAAAATGGGCACGCAAGGACGTATACCGTATCGGGCCGGATGCCGATTCTTCGGAAGAGGTGGAAATGGCCATCCGCTTCCGCGAATTCGCCGGTACCTACATGGAGCACTGCCACAACACCCAGCATGAAGACTCGTCGATGCTATTGCGCTGGGACATTGAACACCCAGGGCAGTTCCAGGTGATGCCGACACCGCTGCCAGGGTGGGATGGCGTGCAATACATGGCGTCGGTTGGCCTGCCGACCTTCCGCACCAAAGGCCATGACGACAACGACGACCCGGCCAACAAACCACCTGTGGCGGCTAACGACAGTGCTGCAACGACCGCTGGCAAACCGATCACCCTGAACGTGCTGGCCAATGACACCGACCCGGACGGCAACGTACCGCTGACCGTGACCGGCCTCAGCCAACCGGACTCTGGCCAGGGCACCGTCAGCACGGATGGCACCACGGTGACCTATACCCCACCGGCCACGGTCGAGACGCCGTTCACTGCCAGCTTCAATTACACCGCGCGTGATGCCAAGGGTGCCGAGTCGGTAACCCCGGCCACCGTCAGCATTGCCGTGAGCCCGGCAGCCGCGGTCGACCAGGTCCAGGTCACCAGTGCCACGGTGCAGGTGCGCAGTGGCAACCGCTACACCTGGGACGTGGCGGGCACGACGTCGGTGGCGACCGGCAACAGCATCAGTGTGACTGCAGCGTCTACCAGCGGCCCGCTGAATCTGGGCAATGCCACGCTGACGGTCGCCACCTCCGGTGCTCGCTGGAAACTGTCGGTGACCACCACCGGCACGGGCCCGGCAACGCCGGCAACGGTGACCGTGAAATCGGCCCTGGGGCAAAGTGTGACGGTGCCGATCAGCATCAAGTAACCGACGCGTGAAACGGGGCCGCTGTGCGGCCCCACTTCAACCAAGCAACGAGGATCGCATCATGCACGGCTCATGGCGTTTCCTGCTGGTACTCGCGCTGTTCGCCGCCAGCATTCCATTTTGGCCACTGCAGCCGCCACAACCGGTAGCTGAAGAAGCCGCCACGCCCTGGGGTGCCAGCTATTTCCCCAACATACCCCTGCTGACCCAGGACGGCGAAAAAGTGCATTTCTTCGACGACCTGATCAAGGACAAGGTGGTCGCCATCAACTTCATCTTCACCGGCTGTTCCGATTCCTGCCCGGTGGAAACCGCCCGCCTGCGGCAGGTACAGAAAATCCTCGGTGACCGTGTCGGCAAGGATATCTTCCTCTATTCCATCAGCATCGACCCCTACAACGACACCCCCGCCACCCTCAAACGCTATGCCGAAAAGTTCGGCATAGGCCCTGGCTGGACGCTGCTGACCGGCGAACCCGACGATATCGAGCAACTGCGCCGCAGCCTGGGGCTGTGGATCGATGGCCTGGAAAACGGCCGCTCCAAAGACCACAACCTGAGCTTGATCATCGGTAACCAGGCCACTGGCCGCTGGATGAAGGCTTCGCCCTTCGAAAGCCCGTATATCCTCGCCGACCGTCTGGGCAACAGCCTGCACAACTGGAAGCAGGCCAGCGCCCTGGCCAATGACTATGCCCAGGCCCCGCAGGTGCGTCCGCCCAGCAGTGGCGAGCAGATCTTCCGCACCCGCTGCTCGTCCTGCCACACCTTGGGCAACATCGAGCCAGGCCAGCCAGGCATCGGCCCCGACCTGCTGGGCGTGACGCGTCAGCGCGACGCCAACTGGCTGACCCGCTGGCTGAAGGAGCCCGACCAGATGCTGGCCGAGAAAGACCCGCTGGCCATGCTGCTGTATGAGCAATACAACCGCTTGGCCATGCCCAACATGCGCCTCGGCGATGCCGAAGTCAGCGCATTGATGAGCTACATCGAAGAAGAAACCGCACGTCTGCAGACACCCGTGGCGAATAGGGAAAACCCCTAAAGGCGATTGGCCATCAGTCATTAGGTTGTCATCTTACTGTCGTATTTTCCGAACATCACCCAGGGTCGGGAACTATCAGCAGTGATACGCCGTTCGCTTTCCTCTTCCAGCCTTTTGCGGCTGCTGATCCTGATGCTCTGTGCAGCGACCCTGGCCTTTCTCTGGGGGTTGCACGTTACGCAGAAAGCCGCCGCCCGCCAGGATGCGTTGTCGGCCAAGGCCGCCGAACACCTGAACCTGGCCAGTATTGTCGGCGAAAGCCTGCGCCAGCTGGTTGACCGTGCCCAAGCGGTGGGCCGGGTTACCCAGGACGACATGAAAGTGCTGCGTCAAGGTAACTTCAGCCTGGCGCGTATCCTGGCTGAAGACCCGGTGTTCAAGCGCATGAGCCTGTACGATCGGCAAGGCCGGCTGCTGTCGGCCAGCCATGCCGACGAGGTCGCCGAGTTACCTGCCGATTGGTTGCGCCAGTTGCGGCGCCATGCAGGTCGCTACGGTTTCAAACCCTTCCTGCCAAGCATTCAGCCCCCCGGCCAACCCACCGCCCTGCCCACTTGGCGCTTGCCCTTTCTGCTGCCGCTGACCGACCCGGCCGGCCGAGAAATCGACAACATCCTGGTCGTGCAACTGGATATTGGCTACCTGGCAGTGCTGTTCCAGCATATCGACCTGGGCAGCAGCGGCCTGGTGCGCCTGCTGCAGGAAGACGGCCTGGAGCGGCTGCGCATCGATACCAGCGGCGTGGTGGTGGCTGGCGATTCATTGCAGCCCGAGCTGCCTGGCACTGACACTGAAGCGGGCATGATGACCCAGTACGTGGCGGGCGACGCTTACCAAAGCCTGTACCGCCATGTACCTGAGCGCGGCTTCAGTGTGGTGGTCAGCCAGCGCCAGGATGAAATCCTCGCCCCCTCGGCGCTGGCCTATTCCCGGCAGTTCTGGTTGAACCTGAGCATGACACTGATGATTCTTGCCAGCCTGCTATGGACCTTGCGCCTGCTGCGTAAACGCCAGGAGGCATTCGATGCGCTGGAACATGCCCAGCAGGTCAACCAGCAACTGATCGGGCGCCTCGAGGACGAACACCGGCGCAGCAGCCATGCCGCCGCCACCGACCACCTGAGTGGCCTGCACAACCGCCGCCAGTTCGTCGAGGTGGCCGGCCAGGCGCTGACGCGACAGCGTGGCAAGCGCCGGCTGATGGCGATCCTGTTCATCGACATGGACCGCTTCAAGTCGATCAACGATTCGCTGGGGCACAAGATTGGCGACCTGCTGCTACAAGCTGTGGCCGGGCGCATTCAGCGGCTGCTGGAACCCGGTGACGAGGCTTCGCGCTTTGGCGGCGACGAATTCGTAGTGCTGTTGGCCGGCGAGCGCAGCGAAGAGCAGATCAACGCCTGGGTTCGCGAACTGGTACAAAAACTGTCAGCCACTTACGCCCTGGATGGTCAGGAGGTCAACACCAGCCCAAGCGTTGGGGTGAGCATTTGCCCGCGCGATGGCCAGGATATCGACAGCCTTATCCGCAGCGCCGACGCCGCGATGTATTCGGCCAAGCAGGCCGGGCGTGCGCAATACCGCTTCTTCGACCCTTCGCTGAACCTGGCCGACATCCAGGCCTTCACCCTCGAGCAGGCATTCGGCAGTGCCCTGGCCGAACGCCAGTTCGTGCTGCACTACCAGCCACAGATTCGCCTCGACACCCAGCAGGTACTGGGCTACGAAGCGCTGGTGCGCTGGGACCACCCAGAGTTCGGCTTGCTGTACCCGGACCGCTTCATCGACCTGGCCGAGCGCAGTGGTTTCATCGTCGAACTGGGCTGGGAGGTGCTGCGCCTGGCCTGTGAAGCGTTGTCGAGCTGGGATGCCCAGGGCCGGGAAACTCGGCTGGCAGTCAATGTATCCGCGCTGCAGTTGCGCCAAGGCGACTTCGCTGCCCGCCTGCTGAGCCAATTGCAGCATCACGGCATCGCGCCGCAGCAGTTGGAGCTGGAAATTACCGAAACCACCATCCTCGACCCCGAAGGCACGGCGGTGACCCATCTGCACACCCTGCGCGGTGCGGGCCTGGGCATCAGCCTGGACGATTTCGGCCGCGGTTACGCCGGTTTTGCCCACCTGCACTCGCTGCCGCTAAGCAAGCTGAAGATCGATCGGTCGCTGATTGCGGCACTGTCCAACAGCCATGACGACAGCCCTATCGTGTCCTCCACCATCATCCTGGCCAAACGCCTGGGCCTGGAAGTGGTGGCCGAGGGTGTCGAAACCCGTGAGCAGGTGGTGTACCTGAAGCTTGCCGGCTGCGATATCGCCCAGGGCTATCACTTCAGCCGACCGCTGTCGCCGGCACAGTTATGCGATTACCCGCCCTTCAACGGCGTCGAGGACAAGGCATGCGTGTACTGAAAACACTGGTATGCCTGATGGCGCTCAACCTGTCAGCCAATGTCGCGTTGGCCGATTGCACCCCGCACAGCCTGCGCCTGGCCGTTATCCCGATCAAAAGCGCCGAAGACATGACCCGTGAGCACCAGCCACTGTTGCAACGCCTGAGTCAGGCGGCTGGGGTGCCGGTGGAGCTGGTGATCGCGGCCTCCTACGAAAGCGTGGTGGATGCCATTGTGTCGGGGGGCGCGGACATCGCCCGGCTCGGCCCGGCTTCGTATGTGCTGGCACACCGTCGCGACCCGCGTATCGAGCCGTTTGCCACCTTTACCTTGAGTGCCGGCCCGTACACCCCGGCGGGCAACCATTACCAAGCACTGCTGTTGACCCGTGACGACACGCCAGAAGACATCGAGGCCCTACGGGGCAAGCGTGTGGCCCTGACCGACCCGGCTAGCACTTCGGGCAGCCTGGTGCCCAGCGTCGAATTCGCCGCCCGGGTAGGCATGCCCTTGTCGCGGTTCTTTGGCGCATTGGTGTATGCCGGTAATCACGACAAGGCATTGGAAGCCCTGCTGGAGGGCCGAGTGGATGCGGCGTTCGTTGCCAGCGAGCGCACCGATGCCTACCTGGCCCGGCACGCCATGGCGCCGACACGGATCAAGGCACTGTGGCGCTCGCGGCCGATCTACTACGACCCATACGTGTTCAGTGCCAGCCTGTGCCCGGCGCTGAGGGCGCGTATTCGCCACGCCATGCTCGAAGACCCGCAGGCCCTGGCGGCGTTCGTGCAATCGCAGGATGCCAGTGGGCTGGTGCCAGTCAGCCAAGCCGAATATGCGCCGCTGCAGCGGATGATGGATGCCGCGCTGCCGCGCTGACCCTGGCATGCAATATCCCTTGATACGCGTTATGGTGTGCTCCATTACCCATCGACACCCGCACCATGACCGATATCGAGCGCTACCTTCGCGCCGCCACCCGTGACAACACCCGGCGCAGCTACCAGGCCGCCATCGAGCACTTCGAAAGCCACTGGGGCGGTTTTCTCCCGGCCACCGCCGAGAGCATCGCCCGCTACCTGGTTGACCACGCCGACCAGCATGCGGTCAGCACCCTGCGCCAACGCCTGGCCGCGCTCAGCCAATGGCACGTCGCCCAAGGCTTCCCCGACCCAACCAAGGCGCCGCTGGTGCGTCAGGTGCTGCGCGGCATCCGCACCCTGCACCCGACACCCCCCAAACAGGCTGCCCCGCTGTTGCTGCAACATTTGCAAACCGCCGTGACGTGTTTTGAAGAAGAAGCCCGCCAGGCCCGTGAACACCACGACCTGGCCGCCCTGCGCCGGGCACGTCGTGACAGCGCGTTGCTGTTGCTGGGGTTCTGGCGCGGTTTTCGCGGTGATGAACTGGCACGCCTGCGCATCGAGCACATCCAGGCCGAGGCCGGTGTCGGCATCACGCTGTTCCTGCCACGCAGCAAGGGCGACCGCGAAGCCTTGGGTGTGCAACATCGTACCCCTGCCCTCAAAGCCTTGTGCCCGGTCACGGCCTACCTGCAATGGCTGGAAGTCGCCGGCATTGCCCATGGGCCGGTGTTTCGCAAGCTCGACCGCTGGGGCAACCTTGGCGACAGCGCGCTCAACAGCAACAGCCTGGTCGGCCTGCTGCGGCGCATGCTGGAGCGTGCCGGGGTACCGGCGGCGCTGTATACCGGCCACTCGCTGCGGCGTGGCTTCGCCACTTGGGCAACCGCCAATGGCTGGGAATTGAAGTCGTTGATGAGCTACGTGGGCTGGAAAGACGCCAAGTCGGCGCTGCGCTACATCGACGCGGCGCAGCGCTTTGGCGAACTGGCCGTGCTACCGACCAGTCAGGCGCAACGGCTTATTCCTTGAAGCTGTGCCGGGCCACGCCGCCCGTTTCCGGGCGTATGGCATACAGGTCGCCAGCATCGGGATAGTGGTGCAGGTCTTCGGGGCTCATGTCGAAGCGCGCGGTGCTGATGTACAAGGTGTTCATCCCCGGGCCGCCAAAGCAGCAACTGGTGGGGCACGGCACCGGCATCAACACCTGGTCGGTCAGGTGGCCGTGACGATCGTAGTGCAGCAGGCAACTGCCATGGTACTGGCACACCCACAACCCACCGTCGCGGTCCAGCGCCAAGCCATCCGGCCGCCCCAGTTCGGCGGGCGTTTCGGCAAACAGCGTAACCTCGCCCAGCCGGCCCTCGACGAGGTACTCGGCACGGTAGATCGCACGCGCCGCCGAATCGACGAAGTACACCGTGTGGCCATCCTGCGACCAGGCAATGCCAGTGGGCAACGCTATGTCGTCGTGGATCACCTGGTCGCTCAACTGCCCGTCGAAGCGGAACAATGCCCCGGTATTGCCACTGTAGGCATCGTCCATCAACCCGGTCACGAAGCGGCCTTGCGGGTCGCAGGCACCGTCGTTGAAACGGTAGGTCGAGCGTGGATGGACCGATGCCGAATGCTGACACACCTTGCGTGATGGCACATCGAAGATGGCCACGCTGGCATCTTCGGTGAAGATCAGGTTACCCCGGTCGGTCAGTGCCAGGGCGCCAATGCGGGCGGCTGATTCGTAAAGGCTCTCGACTTCACCATCGGGCGTCAGGCAGTTGATGCGCCCGCCAGAAATATCGACGAAGTACAACACGCCGCTGCGCTCATCCCAGACCAGGCTTTCACCCAAGTCCGCGCGCGTGTTGGCGACTTTGACTGGCACGTAGTTGCATTCCTTGATGCGGTTCCAGCGCTCGGCCACCTGCGCCAGGTCGCTGGCCTGCACACGGCCCAGGTCTCGGGGGTAGCTGACGCCGCTGTTTTCGTTGAAACGTGTGGCGGTGAACTGGCCGTTGCTGGCGCGCAAGATGTAACCCGTGTCATGGCACAGCGCACTGGCCAGGTACAGCACGCCCGGCGTCACCCACTCGGGTTTCAGCTCTTCTGGCGGTTGGCTGATGCCCCACATGCGGGTCTTGGCCACCGGTGAAATGGCATTGACCAGGATGCCGTGCTCCTGGCCCTCCATGCTCAGGGCGTTCATGATACCGACCTGGGCCATCTTGCCAGCGGCATAGGCCACCAGGCCAGGCTGGGCATAGCGTTGGTACATGGCGCGGTCGGAGGTGGTCAGCACTATCCGCGGTGCTGCGGAGCGTTTGAGGTGCGGCCAGGCATGCTTGGCCAGCCACACCGGTGCCTGCACGTTGATGCCCAAGGCGCGCTGCAAGAAGGCGTCGTCCTGGGCCTCGATACGCTGATAGTCGACCCAACCGGCATTGTGGATGAGGATGTCCAGCGCACCGAAATGCGCGACGGCCAGCTCGACCAGTTGCTTGCAGGCGGCCTCGTTTTCCAGCTGCCCTGCGTGCCCAACCACCGCGAAGCCCTTGGCGCGCATGTCCGCCAGTGCGTGCTCGAGCGCCGAGGCGTCCTGCCCTTGCCCCGAACGGTCGGTGCCCAGGTCGCTGATCACTACCCGCACGCCGCGTTCGGCCAACGCCATGGCGTAGGCCAGGCCCAGGCCCTGTGCGGCACCTGTAATGACCGCAACTTTATTGTGGAAAGGGTCTGTAACGGGCATTTCTGGCTACCTTCAATTCTCCTTTTTACGATATCAACAAAAAAATCAATGACTTAATATTAAAAGCATGCAACTTTGATATCTCACAGATATCACCGCCAAATCGCCGTGCTGTTAGGAATGCAGGATGATCGAAACACGTTTGCTGAGGCAGTTCATCGCCGTGGCCGAAGAGCTGCATTTTCACAAGGCCGCCGAGCGCCTGCACATGGCACAACCGCCATTGAGCCAGGCAATCAACCGGCTCGAGGAAAAGCTTGGTTTTGGCCTGTTTCTGCGCAACAAGCGCGGTGTTCGTCTGACGGCGGCAGGTACAGCTTTTCTAGATACGGCTTACCGCACGTTGGCTGAGCTGGAACAGGGGATCGAGTACGCCCGCAATGTGTCCGCGGGGGTCAGCGGCAAGCTGACCATCACAGCCATTTCCATCGCCTATTACGACTCGCTGCTCAGCAGCCTGCGCAGCTTTCGCGAGACCTATCCAAACGTGCAACTGACCATCCGCGAGATGCCATCGGCCTCGCAGGCCAAAGCGTTGCTGGCCGGCGAGGCGGACATCGGCTTCATGCGCAGGTTGCCGCTGCCGGTGGGCACCCTTGAAGCACGGTTGCTGCTTGACGAGCAGATCGTCATGGCCCTGCCCGCAAGCCATCCGAAGGCTCAGCACGAAGAAATCGACCTGCGCGAGTTTGCCGAGGAAGACTTCGTCTTTACCCCGCAAGCACTGGGCGGCGGCTATCACGCGCAGTTGGTTGCCCTGTGCGAGGCGGCGGGTTTCTACCCAAAGGTGGTACAGGAGGCCGCGCAGATCCATACCCTGCTTGGCCTGGTGGCTTGCGGTTTTGGCGTGGCCCTGGTGCCGGAATCGTTTGCCAGTTCAACGCCGCGCGAGCGCGTGCGGTTTCGCCCGATCCGGCCGATCGATGATCAACCGGCCCCAGGCCTTGGGCTGTACATGAAGTGGAGCGCCCAGAACGCTTCGCCGGCGCTGGCCAACTTCATTGCCATGTTCAACACGCAGGCATAAGGCTTTCTAAGCGTGGCCTTGGGTCGCGCTACGCCACAGCCGCCCAATGTCGCAAGCCCGAGCCTGCAACAATTCAGCCGCATTGGCACACGCCTGTTCCAGGCTCATCGGCCCGCTGGCCAGGGCAAATGCAGCATCCACCCCATGGGCATACAACTGCTGATAGCCCTCACCCAAGGTCCCGGCCAGTACCACCACCGGCACGCCATGGCGCTTGGCCACTCGAGCCACCCCCATAGGGGTTTTGCCGCGCAGCGTCTGCGCATCGAAACGGCCTTCGCCGGTTACCACCAGGTCCGCGCCCTGTACCAGCGCATCGAGGCCGGCCAGCTCGGCCACCACCTCCACGCCTGGGCGGAACTGCGCGCCCATGAAGGCCCGCGCAGCGAAACCCATGCCACCTGCGGCGCCGCAACCCGGATAGTCACGTACATCTTCCCCCAGCAGCCGTGCACAATGGTCGGCAAAATGCCCCAGTGCCAGGTCCAGCGCCTGCACCTGCTGCGCGCTGGCACCCTTCTGCGGGCCGAAGATCGCCGATGCCCCGTTGACGCCGCACAGCGGGTTGTCGACGTCTGCGGCCACTTCAAATTGCACCTCGGCCAAGCGCGGATCGAGGTCGCTGGCATCGATACGTGCCAACTTGGCCAGGGCCAGGCCGCCCTCCTCCAGCGCATGGCCGTCGGCATCCAGCAGGCGCAGGCCAAGCGCGCGCAACATGCCACTGCCGGCGTCATTGGTGGCGCTGCCGCCGATGGCCAGCACCACCCGCTGCGCGCCAGCGGCCAGGGCCGCTGCGATCAGCTCGCCGGTGCCCCAGGTGCTGCTGCGGCATGCATCGCGCTGGCCGGTTGGCACCAATTGCAGGCCACTGGCCTGGGCCATCTCGATGATCGCCGTGCGACTTTGTGGCAACCAGCCCCAACCGGCCTCGACGCAGTGCCCCAGTGGCCCGCGCACGGCCTGACGGCGAAGTTCGCCATGGCTGGCAGCAAGGATCGCCTCCATGGTGCCTTCGCCGCCGTCGGCCATCGGGCACTCGACCCGTTCAGCGTCCGGCCACACTTGGCCAAGGCCCGCAGCGATGGCGCGGGCGACACCTGCAGCGTCGAGGCTGTCCTTGAACGAGTCGGGGGCAATGACGATCTTCATGGGGTTTCTCCTGTCCTGATGAGCGGCATGCTGACAGGTGCCCGCTTGGGTCGCCTCGGTCAAATGCACAAAACGCCGGGCAGGTTGTTTGGGCGGATGCCTTCGTGACGCACCCTGCCTGCGCTTCAGTCTGCCGGCAACAGCTGTAGCCCCAGGTACAAGCTAAGCATCCCTTCCATACGCAACGGGTCGACCTCGCCCAGTTCGGCAATTCGCTCCAGGCGGTAGCGCAGGCTGTTGCGGTGAATGCCCAGGGCATCGGCACAGGCCTGGCTCTGGCCGTCATGGGCACACCAGGCGCGTAGGGTGGTGAGCAACTGGCCACTGCCGTCCTTGCTGCGAATACGCTGTAGCGGCTCCAGCAACTCATCCAGTGCGTCATCGTTGCGGTGGCGCCACAGCAGTGCCGGCAGCCGGTAACGCTGCAGGCTAAGCAAGCGTTGGGTGGGCAATACCTCGCGGCCATAGGCCAACAGGTCACGTACCCGGCGGTAACCCCGACGTACCTGCTCCAGGCTCTGAGCAACACTGCCCAGGGCCAGCCGTTCGACCTCCCAGCCATGGCGTTGCAGGCGCTCCAGCAGGCGCAGCTCATCCAGTGCTACTCCTGCCGGGCGGCACCACAACAACGACTGGCGCGCCGGGCTTACGCACCAGCTATCCGGGTATCGGCTCGTCAACCACGCGGCCAGCGCCTCGGCCGTTGACCCCGAGGCAATTTCAAACAGGCACGGCACCCGCGGTAGCTGGGGTTTCAGGCCAAGTTGGCGGGCTTCGTCAAGCAAGCGCGGGGAGTCACCGCTGCCGCCCAGCAACAGCGCCAGCAGGTCGTCACAGCGCTGCCTTCGCCACTGTTGGTCTGCCTGTAGATTGCGCTGGGCCAGCAGCATTTCGGCGGTCATGCGTACCAGTTCGCCATAGGTGCGCACCTGTTGCGGGTCACCGGTCAGGCCCAGCACGCCCATCAGCCGGCCATCGAGCATCAACGGCAGGTTGACCCCCGGCTGCACGCCCTTCAGGCATTTGGCTGCGTCGGTATCCAGCTCGACGATCCGGCCGTTGGCCAACACCAGCTGTGCCCCCTCGTGACGGGTGTTGATGCGTTCCGGTTCGCCACTGCCCAGGATCAGGCCCTGGCTGTCCATGACATTGACGTTGCACGGCAGGATGGCCATCGCCCGGTCAACGATATCCTGCGCCAGGTCATGGTCGAGCTCGAACATTGCGTGGTCCTTTAGGTGTTAGGCTTTTGGGCTCGGGCACAGCAGCTTGGGCCGAGCACTGTGCAAAAGCACAAAGACAGGCTAGCCGCAGTCCCCGAGACTCGTCAGGGCGAGCGCCGGAACAGGCGACGCGGCGAAAACCATAACAACAGAGAACCCGATCATGGCACACAGCCCCGCCCCTGACCAAGGCACGGACACCACCCGCAACGCGCTGTACCGGCGCATCACCCTGCGGCTGATTCCGTTCATTTTCATCTGCTACCTGTTCAACTACCTGGACCGCGTCAACGTCGGCTTTGCCAAGCTGCAGATGCTCGACGCCCTTAAGTTCAGCGAAACGGTGTACGGCCTTGGCGCTGGCATCTTCTTCATCGGCTACGTCTTGTGCGGTTTGCCGAGCAACCTGGCGCTCAACCGCTTTGGCCCACGGCGCTGGATCGCGCTGATGATGATCGCCTGGGGCAGCCTCTCCACCTGCCTGCTGTTCGTCACCACCCCAACCGAGTTCTACACCCTGCGCCTGCTCACCGGTGCCGCCGAAGCCGGCTTCTTCCCGGGTGTGGTGCTGTACCTCTCGCGCTGGTTCCCGGCGGCCCGACGCGGGCGCATCATGGCCCTGTTCATGTCGGCGATCCCGGTGTCGGGCCTGCTCGGCGGGCCGTTCTCCGGCTGGATTCTCGAGCACTTCGCCGCCGGCCAGCACGGCCTGGCCGGCTGGCAGTGGATGTTCCTGATCCAGGGCTTGCCAACTGTTGCACTGGGCGTACTGGCGGTGTTCCTGCTCAGTGACGGCTACCAGAAAGCCACCTGGCTGAGCCCGAGCGAACGCCAACTGATCGCCGCCGACCTGGAGGCCGATGCCGCCAGCAAGCCGACCACCACCGGTGACAGCGTGCTGGCGGTGTTGACCAACCCGCTGATCTGGACCTTTGGCTTCGTCTACTTCTGTATCCAGAGCGGCGTGTACGCGATCAACTTCTGGCTGCCATCGATCATCAAGGGCATGGGCTTCGACAACCCGCTGCTGATCGGCTGGCTCAGTGCCATCCCGTACCTGCTGGCCGGTGTGTTCATGATCCTTTGCGGGCGCTCGGCAGACCTGCGCAACGAACGCCGCTGGCACCTTGTGGTGCCGATGCTGATGGGTGCCGTCGGCCTGTTGATTGCGGTGAACTTTGCGGCTAACCCCACCATCGCCATTCTTGGCCTGTCGATCGCCACCATGGGCGCGCTAACCGGCCTGCCGATGTTCTGGCCAATGCCAACCGCGTTACTCAGTGCCGGTGCAGCGGTCGCGGGCCTGGCGTTGATCAACTCGGTGGGCCAGATGGCCGGCTTCCTCAGCCCTTACCTGGTGGGCTTCATCAAGGACCAGACCGGCTCCACCGACGCCGCGCTGTATTCGCTGGCGGCGCTGATCGTGCTGGGTAGCCTGGTGGCCTTGCGCGTTACCCGCGCGGGTGCGTTGAATACTGCACGGGCCAATTGAGGCATTGGCGGGTAAACCCGGCCCCACAGGGATACCACAACCTCAAAGACTGAGGTGATCCTGTGGGGTTGGGCCTACCCGCGACGAGGCCCGCCCAGGCCGGATTGTCCACCGATCGTCAGCTCAACGCATTTCCTCCTCATCCCAGGCGTCAAATGGTTCCAAAGGCCCCTTTGGAGTAGCCCCATGACCCAGCACGCCGTGGCCCGCCTGGCCCAGCTCGACGAACACCGCCCCCTGCGCGTACAGGCCGGCAACGAAGAACTCATCCTCATCCGCCAGGGCGATCAGGTGCATGCCTACCAGGGCAATTGCCCCCATGCAGGTGCCCCTCTGGATGAAGGCGTGGTTTGCGGCGGTCTGCTGGTCTGCCCCTGGCACAAAGCGGCTTTCGCCGTAGACGACGGGGTTGTTTGTGAACCCCCTGCGCTGGCCGACCTGCGACGCTACAAGGCTTGGGTCAAGGACGATGTAATTTGGGTCGATGACCAACCACTGCCAGTGATCGAGCCGCCCAGGCACAGCGATGCTCGCTGTTTCGTGGTGGTCGGTGCCGGTGCCGCCGGCAGCGCTGCGGTCGCCACCCTGCTGGCCCATGGCTTCGCTGGCCGTCTGGTGTGGGTCGATCAAGAACGCCAGCCAGCCTACGACCGCACGGCCTTGAGCAAATTCGTGATTGCCGGGCAGATGGCGCCCGATGAGGTGCCCGCACTGTTCGAAGCCGACGCCCTGCGCAAGGGCCATCTGGAGCGCAAGCATGGCAAGGTGCGCACACTGAACAGCCAGAAACGCCAACTTACGCTCGCCGATGGCCAGCAGATCGACTATGACGCCTGCCTGCTGGCAACCGGCGCCAAAGCCCTGCGCCCAGACATTGCCGGTGTTGATCTGCCCGGGGTGTTCACCCTTCGCTCTCGGGAGGATGCCGCCCAGTTGCTGGACGCTGCCGAGCCTGGCCAACCCGTGGTGATCGTCGGTGACGGCTTTATCGGCCTCGAAGCCGCCTCGGCATTGCGCAAATATGGCGTACAAGTACACGTGGTCACTCGCCATGAAGCCCCACTGGCCCGGCAGTTGGGTGAACGTATCGGCCGCAGCATCCGTGAGCTGCATGAACGCAAAGGTGTCACTTTCCACGGCCCCACTGACGTTCAACGCATCGAGGGCCAGGGCAGCGTCGAAGCCGTGCAGTTGGCCAACGGTGAACGGCTGCAGACACCCCTGGTGCTGCTGGGGACTGGCGTCAAACCGGCCACTGGCTTCCTTCAAGGTGTGCCGCTGACCGAGGACAAATCCGTGAGAGTCGATGCAGAAATGCGCGCTGCCGATGGGCTGTGGGCTGCAGGTGATATCGCCACCTTTCCGTTCAGTGGCCGGCCAGTGCGTATCGAGCACTGGCGCCTGGCCCAGCAACATGGGGTGATCGCTGCCGCCAACATGCTTGGCGAACAACGCCGCTATGCCGATGTGCCGTTCTTCTGGACTTACCAGCACGGCCGCACCTATGAAGTACTCGGCCATGCCCAGGACTGGAACCGGATCGAGTTCGTCGGTGAGCCCGAGAACGGCGATTTCATTGCCCTGCAGTGTGTGGATGAACGGGTCGAGGCCGTGATCGCCAAGGGTTACTCCGATGCCATGGCGGCGCTGTCGCAACGCATGAAGCGGCCATTGAGCCTGCAGGAGGCATTGCAGCTGATTGGCTGAAGGCCGCCTTTCAATGCGTCCCGGTTGTGTGTAAAACAGGTGGATCAGCCGACTGCAAAAGGACCCCCGCGCATGATCTACCGCCCACTCGGCCACAGTGGCCTGCAGGTTTCCGCCCTTACCCTGGGCAGCATGATGTTCGGCGAGCAGACCAGCACCGAGGACGCCTTGCGCATCATCGACAAGGCCTGGGACCAGGGCATCAATTTCATCGATACCGCCGATGTGTACAACGCTGGGCGCTCGGAAGAAATCGTCGGTGAAGCCGTGGCGCGCCATCGCCACGACTGGATCGTCGCCAGCAAGGTCGGCTTCGGCCCGGCCGACGGCCTGCCCAACCGCAGCGGGCTGTCGCGCAAGCACATCTTCAATGCCCTGGAGGCCACGCTGACCCGCATGGGCATGGATTACCTCGACATTTACTACCTGCACCGCGAAGACCACAAGGTGCCGCTGGAAGAGACCGTGCAGGCCGTTGGCGACTTGCTGCGCCAGGGCAAGATCCGTTACTGGGGCGTGTCCAACTTCCGTGGTTGGCGCATTGCCGAGGTTTGCCACATTGCCGAGCGCCTGGGTATACCCAAGCCGGTGGTCAGCCAGCCGCTGTACAACATCGTCAACCGCCAGGCCGAGCCCGAGCAACTCACCGCCGCAGCGGCCCATGGCCTTGGCGTAGTGCCTTTCAGCCCGCTGGCCCGAGGCGTGCTCAGTGGCAAGTATGCGCCGGGCGCCGTACCGGACGCCGGGAGCCGTGCAGGGCGGCAGGACAAACGCATCATGGAAGTGGAATGGCGCCAGGAGTCGTTGGCCATTGCCCGGCAGATTCAAACGTATGTCGAGGCCAAGGGTGTTGGCATTGTCGAGTTCGCCATTGCCTGGGTGTTGAACAACCAACTGGTGAGCTCTGCGATTGTCGGGCCACGTACCGAAGAGCAGTGGGAGACCTACGGCGGCGCACTGGCGGTGAAGATAACCGCAGAGGATGAAGCCTTCATCGATTCACTGGTGACGCCTGGGCATGCGTCGACACCGGGGTTCAATGATGTGGCCCATTATGTGAGCGGGCGGATGGCGCGTAGCTGAGCCATTGGGGAGCCCAACGCCGGGCTCCCGGTCCCCCCTTTCCCCAATCACCTCGGTATCGTGCGCACCATTGGTTTTTCACCTCTGGAGCTGCAATGAAACTCTTGCAACCGCTGCAAATCGGCCCACTCACCTTGCCCAACCGTGTGTTCATGGCCCCCCTCACCCGGCTGCGCAGCCTGGAACCGGGCGACGTACCCACCGCGCTGATGGCCGAGTACTACCGCCAGCGCGCCAGCGCCGGGTTGATCATCACCGAGGCCACGCAGATCTCCTTCCAGGCCAAGGGCTATTCCGGCTCGCCCGGCATTCACAGCGCCGAACAGATCGCTGCCTGGCAGCACATCAACCAAGGTATTCATGCTGATGGCGGCCACAGCGCCGTTCAGGTGTGGCACACCGGGCGGGTGTCGCACACCTCGCTGCAACCTGGCGGCGAAGCGCCGGTGGCGCCATCGGCGCTGCCGGCCGGTGCGCGTACGACCCTGCGTGACGAGCAAGGCAACCTGATGCGCGTGGAAACCTCGGCGCCACGGGCGCTCGGCGAAGCGGAAATCGCCGAGATCGTTGCCGACTTCGGTCAGGCAGCGGTCAATGCCCGCGCGGCTGGCTTCGATTTCATCGAGTTGCACGCTGCGCACGGTTATCTGTTGCATCAGTTCCTGACGCCAAGCGCCAACCAGCGCGAAGACCGCTACGGCGGCAGTGTCGAAAACCGTGCACGCATCGTGCTTGAAGCGGTGGACGCAGCCATTGCCAGCTGGAGCGCCGAACGTGTGGGTATCCGTGTATTCCCGCTGGGTGGCTTCAATGGCGTGGACAATGGCGAAGACCAGGAAGCCGCTGGTCTGTATCTGATCCGCGAGCTGGCCAAGCGCAACCTTGCCTACCTGCACCTGTCCGAGCCGGACTGGGCTGGCGGCAAGCCGCTGCGTGACGAATTCCGCCAGGCGATACGCGCGGCCTACCCAGGGGTGATCATCGCAGCAGGTGCCTACACCGCCGAGAAAGGTGAAGACCTGATCGCCCGCGGCTTGATCGATGCCGTGGCGTTTGGGCGCAGCTACATTGCCAACCCGGACCTGGTGGAGCGGCTGCGGGTGCAGGCGCCGTTGAATGAGCACAGGGCGCAGTTCGATTATGCCAATGGGGCTGAGGGGTATACGGATTACCCGTTCCTGAAGCAGGCTTGATGCAGTAACGGGAGCTCATGAGGGCTCCCGTTTTTTGTTCCCTGTGCCGACCTCTTCGCGGGTGAACCCGCTCCCACAATGGACCTGTGCAGTACCTGTGGCAGCGGGTTTACCCGCGAATGCTCCAGCGCGATTCAGGCCAGTTCAGCCAGCGCCTGCGCTGCATAGGCATGCGAGCGCTGCCGCGCCAGCGGGTCATGGATGCGGCAGTCGATCATCAGCTCGTCCGCATCGGTCTGCTCGATCAGCGAGCGCAGCCCTTCCCGTACCCGCTGTGGCCCACCGGCCACCGTACAGGCCATGACCTGTTCAAGTACCGCACGCTCATGCTCAGGCAGGCGTTCGACATAGCCCTCCTGCGGTTTGGGCAACAAGCCCAAGCGCCCGACGTGCAGGTCCAGCATCCACTTGCGGTGCGAGCTGGCCAGGTAGTCCGCCTCGGCATCGCTGGCGGCGGCGAACAGGTTCATGCCCACCATCACATAGGGTTTGGCGAGTTGCTCGGAAGGCTGGAAGTTGGCCCGGTAATGGGCAATCGCCTGCAGCAGGTAACGTGGGGCAAAGTGCGAGGCGAAGGCATAGGGCAGGCCCAGCCTGGCCGCCAGGTCGGCGCCAAACAGGCTGGAACCAAGGATCCACACCGGCACATCGTGGCTGCCGGGCACACCACGCACTCGGCGTTTACCATTGTCGGCCAGGTAATCCCGCAGCTCGGCGATGTCCTGGCTGAAATCACGCTCCGGCGCGGCACCGCGCAAGGCGCGCACGGTCGGCCCGGAAGTACCTGGCGCACGGCCCAGGCCCAGGTCGATGCGGCCTGGGTGCAAGGTATCGAGGGTGCCGAACTGCTCGGCCACCACCAACGGTGCATGGTTGGGCAGCATGATGCCACCGGCACCGACACGGATGTGTTGGGTGGCATTGGCAATTTCGTTGATCACCAGCGAAGTGGCAGCCGAGCCGATGCCCGGCATGTCATGGTGTTCGGCGATCCAGTAACGGCTGTAGTGCTGTTGCTCGACATGCCGCGCCAGCTGGCGGGATTCTTCGATCGCGTCGGCGAAGGTCTTGCCTTCGCCGATCATGACCAGATCCAGTACGGACAGTGCAGTCATGGGGTCTCCAGTGGGATTATCAGTGGCTGACAGTTTCTATGCTCCGCCGCCAGCGATAAACCCAGCTTCAGGCCCGGCATAGGGGCCTGTCATTCCCCAATCAGTGTTCCCAGGGCACGCCCGGTTCCCAGCTGGCCACCAGCAAGTCGATGAAGCCGCGTACCCGAGGGGACAAGTGGCGTTTGCTCGGGTACACGATGCGAATCGGGTCTGCCGGTGGCCGGTAGCCATGCAGTACTTCCACCAGGGTGCCGGCGCGCAGGTCGTCGCCGGTGATGTAGGTGGGCAGGTGAATCAGCCCGAAACCGGCCCGGGCGCCGTCGAGCATGGCCTCGGAACTGTCTATGTTCAGCCGCCCGGGGTCTTCGCACAGGTGCAGGCCGGCTTCGGTGTGAAAGCGCCAGGGCATGGCCTTTTCGCCCGCGAGGAAGGCAATCTTGTCGTGGCCGTAGAGGTCACCGGGTACTTGAGGTACGCCGCGTTTTTCCAGATAAGCAGGCGATGCGCAGGTCACGAACTGCTGCCAGGCCACCGTGCGAGTCAGCAACTGCGAGTCCTCCTTGGGGGCACCTATGCGCACGGCGACGTCCACGCCCTCCTCCACCAGGTCGACGAAACGGTCGGTAAAACGGATGTCCGCACGCAGTTCGGGCCATTGCTTGAGGTACTGGTCGAGAATCGGCAGTACATGGCGCTGGCCGAGCGACAGCGGCGCGGTCAGGCGCAGGGTGCCGGTGGGTTTGCCACGGCGCTGGGCCATGGTGCTTTCAACTTCGTCCAGGTCATCCAGAATCTGCCGCCAGCGCTCGAACGCCACCAGGCCTTCATCGGTGAGGCTCAGTTTGCGCGTGGTGCGATTGAGCAGGCGTACCGCCATGCGTGCTTCCAGGCGCGCGATGCTCTTGCCCACCGCTGAACGGGTCAGGCCCAGGCTGGCAGCGGCGGCGGTGAAGCTGCCAGCCTTCGCGGCGCTGACGAAGGCGGCGATGTCGCCGAAGCGGTTGGGTTCCATGGTGTTATCCTGACGCTGATGAGACCGCCTTAGATGGGTGCAATTCCAGCCAATACAAGGTGCTGGCCCCTATCGACCTTCAAGGTAGCGGTCTGTCCAGCTGGCCAGCGGCAGGGGTGGTTGCTGATAGACAATGCGCCGCCAGATGAGCAGCAGATCATCACCATCAAGCATCGAACCAGGCCCGCTGCCTTTCCACTGCGAAGGTACATCGACCACCCAGTGCCCTTGGTGATCACGGTGCGCCATGTTGAAACGGAAGGTGTAGTTCCCGGGGATGCCCATGCGCAGGTCGGTGACCACCAGCGCGTCGCCTATCTGGTCGTACCGCAACCAGTCATCGGTGAACCAACGCAAACGCTGGTGCAAAGGATCGTTCTTCAATGCTTGCGCCAGCGCCAGGTTGCGCGGCAAACGCTGCATTTCAGGCACTTGCCGGTCGAACCCGCTGCTGATGCCTTCGTAGTAATCGCCATTCGGCGTCTTGGCCAGTACCCGCCAGACCAAACTGTTGAATGCGATCGGCACGGCACGTACCTCGTTCGCGACGATACCTTGCTGGTCGAGCGCCGCCTGGAAGCGCTGCTCGGCCGCCATGCGCCCGGCCAGGCCGAAACCCAGGTAGCAGGTGCTCAATGCCAATGCCAGGGTCAGCAGGCGGGTAGCCTTGCCGGTCATCCCTTTGATGATGGCGTATATCACCCCAGCCAGCAGCGGCAAGGTATAGACCGGGTCGATGATGAACACCGCCGCCCAGCTTTGCGGCGTGGTCTGCAAAGGCCAGAACAACTGCGTGCCGTAGACCGTGAAGGCATCGAGTACCGGGTGGGTGACCAACACCAGCCAAAACGCCAGAAAAAGCCTGGGCAAGGTATAACCCTTGCCAGGCCAGCATTTGTTGACCAGCCAGGCCAACAGCAAGGCCAGCCCGGTGAGCACCAACAGCGAGTGGGAGAAGCCGCGATGGTAAGTCATCTGCGACACCGGGTCGGCGTAGCGAATGATCACATCCAGGTCTGGCAGCGTACCCAGTGCGGCGCCATACAGCAGCGAGCGGCGGCCCTGAATGCGCCCGAGCACGGTCCCTTGCAGGGCCGCGCCCAGTACGGCTTGGGTGATGGAGTCCAAGGTTGGCATTCCTGAAAGAGTCGTATTCGGAAGCTACCTGCATACACCCCTGATGCGCAATTCCCCAGGATGGCTTAGAACAGTTGCCATGTGTACACCAGCGTCAGGCGGTTTTCGTCGATGTCGCTGCGGTAGTTGGACCGCGCCATGGCATTGCGCACCCGAATCCCCAGCCCCTTCAGCACCCCGCTCTGCACCGCATAGCCAATATCCAGGTCACGCTCGCGATCACGCCCTTCGTAACCCAGCCCGGTATCGACATTGTTACCCGTTATGTAGCGAACGGTCGCCGTCAGCCCCGGTACGCCCATGGCGGCGAAGTTGTAGTCGTAACGCACTTGGTACGAGCGTTCGTCGGTATAGGCAAACTCATAGGTCGGCACCTCGTTACCCAGCGGCGAAATGTTGGCGAATACCCGTGGGAACGGGCTGTCGCCATAAATGCCCTGGTAACCCACATGGAAACTGTGGCCGCCATGCCGGGCGGTGAACATCGAGAAGAAGGCCTGGTTGTCGATATTGCCCAGCAAAGCATCGCCATCCTCGCGTGCAGTGAAGTACCCCAGGTTGGCGCTGAGTACCCAGTCGCCCACTGGCTTGCTGTGCTTCAGGCCGACGAAGCCCTGCTCGTAGATGTCTTCGAGTTGCCCGTACCACAGGCTGACACTGCTCTGGTTGGCATTGAAGGCGTAGTCGCCACCCACGTAGTTGAACGCATCACTCTCAGCCTGGCGCATCGGCACATGGCCGAGCATCGCGTTCATCTTGCCATCGCCGCCCTCGTTGCGCAGGTGGGTGCTTTTCAAGTGACCGGCCTGCAGGGTCAGCCCGTCGATTTCCGACGAACTCAAACTGGCGCCCTGGTAGGTCGGTGGCAGCAGGCGAATATCACTGAAGGTCAGCACCGGCAGGTTCGGTTGCAGCTCGCCTATACGCAGCTCGGTTTTTGATAGCCGTGCCTTGAAGGTGGGTGCCAGGCGGCTGTACTCGTCGGCCGCGCGGCCATCGCCATGCACCGGCAGCAGGCCAGTGTTGGCCCGGTCGGGGCTGCTGTCGAGCTTGATGCCAAGCAGGCCCAGGGCATCCACGCCAAAGCCGACCGTGCCTGGGGTGTAGCCGCTCTTGAAGTCGAGGATGAAGCCCTGGGCCCACTCCTCGGCTTTGGACTGCTTGTTGGCCCCGACGATGTCGGAGAAATCGCGGCTGAAGTAGTAGTTACGGGCACTCAAGGTGGCCTTCGAGTCCTCGAAGAAGCCGCCTTCGGCAGCCAGCAGTGGCTGGCTGAGCAACGTCAGGCCCAGGGCAACGCAAGGGGTGTGATTCATTCCGAAGCTCTCTTGATCTTGTTTTTATGGGTAAAGCGTTGGGAACACGGCAGGTCATGGGTTACGGCGCAGCACCTCCTGGGCACGTGGCTGGCGCAGCCGGAGCAGTGCGTGAGCCAGCAGGCCGAACAACAGCCCCCAGAACGCCGCCGACAGGCCCAGGAAAGCCACCCCAGACGCGGTAACCAGGAAGGTGAACAGCCCGGCATCGCGCTCGGCCGGTTCTGCCAGGCTGCGGGCCAATGCCTCGCTGATGGCGCCATACAGGGCCAGACCGGCCAGGGCGGCGATCAGTGCAGCAGGAAAGGCTGCGAACAGCGACATCAAGGTGGCCCCGGCAATGCCCAGCAGCAGGTACAGCGCACTGCCAGCTACCGCCGCCACGTAGCGCCGCCTCGGGTTTTCATGGGCTTCATGGCCGGTGCACAGGCTGGCGGTGACCGCCGCCAGGTTCAGCCCGTGGCAGCCGAATGGCGCCAGCAGTGCCCCGGCCAGGGCGCTGGCGCTGATCAGCGGGCTGGCAGGCGTGGGGTAGCCGGCGTTGCGCAGTACCGCCATGCCCGGCATGAACTGCCCGGTAAGCGCCACCAGCACCATCGGCAGCGCCAGGCTGAACACCGCCGCCAGGCTGAACTGCGGAGGGACCCACTGGGGCGAGGCCAGTTCAAGCACCAGTGCTTCGCTACGGAACGCACCGCTGGCCACGGTCACCACGGTGCCCACGCACAGCACCGCAGCCACTGCATAGCGCGGCTGCACCCGGCGCATCAGCACGTAGGTGATGAACATCGCCAACACCAGCATGGGTTGCAACGGCAAGGCCCGAAACACCTCGATGCCGAAGCTGAACAGAATGCCGGCCTGCATGCCAGCGGCAATGGAGCCCGGCAGCCGCGCAATAATGCGGTCGAAGGCTCCACTGATGCCAATCAGCAGCAGAACCAGGTTGGCCACGAGATAGGCGCCCACGGCCTGCTCCAGCCCCAGTTGCGGCAAGGCGGTGACCAGCAGCGCCGACCCTGGGATGGACCAGGCGATCACGACCGGTACGCGGTAGCGCAGGCTCAGTAGCGCACCGAGCACGGCACTGCCCATGGACACGGCCCAGACCCAGGACGACAGTTGCTGGTGCGACAGGCCGGCGGCTTCGGCGGCGTGAAAGATGATCACCAGCGGGCCGGCGTAGGAGATCATCGTGGCGATGCAGCCGGCGATGATGGCGGACAGCGAGCTGTCCTTGATCAAGGTTGTCATGAGACTCTCGCAAGGCATCGGCCGGCCTTGGAGGCTGGCTCTTGTTCTGTGTTGGCAGTTTCGGGGGCTCGCGCGATCCCTATGGGAGCGAGCCCCGTAGCAGCCAACTCGGTGGTTCAGGCGTCCTGCAACGCCCGTGGCCGGTTGCTGCGCTGCTCATCCACGCCGCCCAGGGCCGTCTGCAGCTGGAAGTCGAACTTCAACTCGGCATGCCGCCCCGCCTCGCCTTCGACGAACACCACTTCCCCCACCAGCCCATCGCGCGTGGCATAGGCAAAGTCATCCCACAGGTACTTGTCCCCCGACAGGTTGATCTGCGTGGTCAGGTGCCGGTAACCCGGCGCCGAGATGAAGAAGTGCACATGCGCCGGGCGCTGGCCGTGGCGGCCCAGCAGGTCCAGGCACTCCTGGGTTGGCCCCTGCGGGTCACATCCGTAACCCGACGGCACGATGGAGCGTGCGCGGTAACGCCCTTCGGCATCGGTGACGATGCGCCGACGCAGGTTGTATTCAGACTGGCTCTGGTCGAAGAACGAGTAGGTGCCACGGGTATTGGCATGCCACAAGTCCACCGTGGCGCCTGGCAGCGGCTGCCCTTGCGGGTCGAGCACCTGGCCTTGCAGGTACATCACCGTGGCTACGCCCTCCTCGCTACCGTCGTCCATGCGCACTTCACCTTGGGCAATCGGTGCACCGGCCACGTACAGCGGGCCTTCGATGGTGCGTGGGGTGCCGCCGACCAGCCCGGCCTGCTGGTCCTTGGCATCCTGTAGCAGGTCAAGGAAGTGCTCGAGGCCCAGGCCCGCCACCAGCAGCCCGGCTTCGCCGCGGCCACCCAGGCGGTTCAGGTAGTCGACGGCATGCCAGAACTCGTCCTCGCTGATCTCCAGGTCTTCGATCAGCCGCGCAGTGTCCTGCAGCACACGCTGCACGATGCGCTTGAGCCGAGGGCTGCCGGCATCGTTGCCAACGCCTGCGGCCTCTGCAAAGAACTGCTGTACTTCGCCAGTTTGGGAAATTTTCACGGTCATGGGTTTACCTCATCTTGTTCTTTTGGGTTCAGGCCTGCGCCGCAACGGCCTGAGCGTGGCGCCGGCCACTGGCCAAGTGCACGGCCATGGCCAGCGCTGCGATGGCGCCAGGGATGGCGAAGGCTATGAAATTGAGTTGCAGCGGTAGGTTGATACCCATAAGCGCGCCGCCCAGCAGCGGGCCGACGATGGCGCCGTTGCGGCCGATGCCCGAAGCCCAGCCCAGCCCGGTGGAGCGCACCGACAAGCCGTACATTTGCGCAGCGCCGGCATACAGCAGAATCTGCGTACCAATGGTGGTGGCGCCGGCGATGAAGATCAGCAGGTACAGCACGGGCATTGGGCTGTTCACCCCCAGCAGGCTGATCGACAGCGCAGCGGCAATGAAGAACGCCACCTTCACCTTGACCAGGTTGTAGCGGTCACCCAGCCAGCCACCGAGGATCGCCCCGGCCATGCCGCCAAAGTTCAGGGCCAGCAGGAACGACAGGCTCGAACCCAGGCTGTAACCGGCGTTGGCCATCAGCTTGGGCAGCCAGGAACTCAACGCATAGACCATCAGCAGGCAGCAGAAGAACGCCAGCCATAGCGCCAGGGTACGAATCGCCAGGCCGTTGCGGAACAGCTCAAGTACCGACGCCCCGCTGCCTTTGCGATCAGCCGCCTGCAGCACGTCATCGGCCTGCACGTCACAGTTCGGGTCCAGCCGTTTCAGCAGCTTGCGCGCTTCATCGCTACGGCCCTGACGCACCAGAAAACCGATGGATTCCGGCAGGTAGTAGAGGATCACCGGCAACAGCAACAGTGGCACCGCAGCGGCGAAGAACATCGATTCCCAACCAAAGCGCGGCAGCATGAAGATGCCAACGCCCGCCGACAGCATGCCGCCCAGCGAATAGCCGCTGAACATGATCGCCACCAGCGTGCTGCGCAGGCGTTTGGGCGCGTACTCGTTCATCAGTGCCACGGCGTTGGGCATCAGGCCGCCACAGCCCAGGCCGGCAATGAAGCGGTAGATGCCAAACTCGCTCGGGCTGCTGGCGAAGCCATTGAGAATGGTCGCCCCCGAGAACAAGGCGAAACAGATGGCAATGCCCTTCTTGCGCCCGATGCGGTCGGCCAGGCTGCCGAATGCCAAGGCGCCGAACATCATGCCGAACAGCGCATAGCTGCCCAGCGCACCCGCCTGCAACGGGGTCAGGCCCCACTCTTTCATGATTACCGGCAGTACCACGCCGTAGATGAACAGGTCATAGCCGTCGAAGATCAGCAGCAGGCCGCACCAGGCCATGACCATCCAGTGAAACGGGGTAAAGCGCGCATTATCGATGATCGGGTGTACGTCAAGGGTTCGCATGGCATCTGTCGCTCTTGTTTTTGTTGTGGAGGAAAGCTGTTGCCGTGAGGTTGCTGCTCAGCCGAGGTCGCCGCCCCCTACCGGCAGGGTCACGCCGGTGATGTACGAAGCCTCGTCAGAGGCAAGGAACAAAATGGCGCCCACCTGCTCGTCGATGCTGCCGTAGCGGTGCATCAGGCTACTGTCGAGGGTCTGGTCGACGATCTGCTGGTACCAGCGTTTTTCCTGCTCGCTCTGCTCGGCGCTGTTACGCGGCACGCGCCGGGGCGGTGCTTCGGTGCCGCCGGGCGCGGTGGCGTTAACGCGGATGCCGCGGCCGGCGGTTTCAAAGGCCAGGCACGCGGTCAGCGCGTTGACGCCACCTTTGGCCGCGCCATAGGGCACACGGTTGACGCCACGGGTGGCGATGGACGAGACGTTGACGATGGCGCCGCTGCCGCGTTCGAGCATGTACGGCAGCGCGGCATGGCAGCACCACAGGGTCGGGAACAGCGAGCGGCGCACTTCGGCTTCGATCTGCTCGACTTCGTAATGCTCGAAAGGCTTGGCCCAGATAGTGCCACCAACGTTGTTGACCAGGATGTCCAGGCGGCCGAAGGCTTGGACCGCACTGGCCATGACTCGGGCGCAGTCAGCGTGTTGCTCCAGGTCGGCAGTGAGGGTGAGCATGCCCTCGCCGGCCAGTTCGTGGACCAGCTCGGAACGGTCTACCGCGACCACTTGCGCGCCCTCGGCCTTGAGCCGCCAACACACACCCCGGCCGATGCCTTGAGCGGCACCGGTGACCAGGGCGACCTTGCCTTGGAATCTATTGTTCATATCCATCTCTCCGGTTCACCACGATCCCTGTGGGAGCGGGTTTACCCGCGAATGCGTCCGACAAGACATAACCGCTGTACCGGCCGGCCTCTTCGCGGGTAAACCCGCTCCTACAGGGGGCAGTGTTGTGTTCGGGGTAAAGGAGTCAGGCCGCCGCCGCGAACTTCTCGTAGTAGAAGTTGGCCGGGGTAATGCCCTGCTCACGCACGTACTGGCTGACCGCTTCTACCATCGGTGGCGGCCCGCACAGGTACACGTCCACATCGCCGTCATTGAGGTGGCGTGGCTCGATGTGCTGAGTCACGTAACCCTTCTGCGGGTACTGGCTGTCCGGGTTGGCCACGCAGGCGCTGTAGGTGAAGTTGGGGATGCGCGACGCCAGCGCTTGCAGGCGGTCGAGTTCGACCAGGTCGAAGTCGTTGGTCACGCCATAGATCAAGTGCAGCGGATGCTCGCTGCCCTGCTCGGCGATCCTCTCCAGCATTGCAGTGAACGGTGCCAGCCCGGTCCCTCCCGCCAGCAGCAACAGCGGGCGCTGGATTGGCCGCAGGTAAAAGCTGCCCAGCGGCCCGGCCAGGCTCATGTTGTCGCCGGCCTTGGCCAGGTTGGTGAGGAAGCTGCTCATCAGCCCGCCCGGCACGTTGCGAATCAGGAAGCTGACTTCGCCGTCCTTCTGCAGTGAGCTGAACGAGTAGGCGCGGCTTTGCTCGCTGCCCGGCACCTTGAGGTTGACGTACTGCCCCGGCAGGAATGCCAGGCGGCTGAGGGCCTCGCCCTTGATGGACAGGGCAATGGTACTGGCCGACAGTTGGCGCACATCGCTGATGGCCGCCTCGAAACTGGCTTGCTCGGTCTTGCACAGCTGCGACGAAGCCGGAATGCGGATCACGCAGTCGCTTTCGGCGCGCATCTGGCACGTCAGCACGTAGCCTTCGGCGATTTCGTCTTCGCTCAGGGCGTCTTCGATGAAGTTGTCGCCCAGGTCATAGCGCCCGGATTCGGCCTTGCATTTGCAGGTGCCGCAAGCACCGTCGCGGCAGTCCAGCGGAATATTGATGCCCTGGCGATAGGCGGCATCGGCCACGGTCTCGTGGCCGCTTGCCTCGATGAAACGGGTAACGCCGTCTTCGAAATTCAGTGCGATCTGGTAGCTCATGTTGCACCTCGCGGGCGAGCCGGCCCACGGCGCGTCGCAGGACGCACCGGGCAGTGCTCGCAAAACCTTGTGTCAGATGTGGTAGATGTCGATGACCTGACGCACGTAGTCGTTTTTCAGCACCACCTTCTTGGCCTTGATCAGCGGCTGTTCGCCGCGCAGGTCGAGGGTGTAGAAACTGGTGCCGAAATAACTGTCAGTGGTCTTGTAGCGGAAGCTCAGGGTGTGCCAGTTGAAACGCACCTGGCAGCTGCCCTCGCCCTGTTCGACGATCTCGATGTTGCTGATGTTGTGCGAGGTGCGGGTGTCGGGCACGGTCGCGCTGGAGCGTTCGGTCTTGATGCGGAACACCCGGTCTTCCAGGCCACCCCGGTTGCCGTACCAGATCAGCGAGATTTCGCTCTGTGGGTCTTCGGTCAGGGTATCGTCATCATCCCAGCTGGGCATCCAGAAGGTGGCGTCGCTGGCGTACAGCTCCAGCCACTGGTCCCACTGGGCGTCGTCCAGGTAGCGCGCTTCGCGGTAGAGAAAGTCGCGCACGGTTTCATACAGGCTCATTGCACGGCCTCCACGGGGATCAGTTGCTGTTCGTCCTTGAGGGCCTGGATCATGGTGTCCTGCCAGTACTTGTGCTGCAGCACGAACAGGCCTTCGTCCTCGGTGCGCACGCCGGACAATAGCGGTTCGAGTTCGATTTCCTTGGCGGCCTCATCAGCGCCTTCGACCCAATGTTTAGCACCGCGGGACATATCGTTCCAACCGGTGCCGCCGCCGTAGCCGGTCTGGCACGAGCGGAACTCTTCCAGGTCGTCCGGGGTGGCCATGCCGCTGACATTGAAGAAGTCTTCGTACTGGCGGATGCGCTTGGCACGGGCATCGGCACTCTCGCCTTTCGGCGCGATGCAATAGATGGTGATTTCGGTCTTGTTCACCGAAATCGGCCGGGCAACGCGGATCTGCGAGCTGAACTGGTCCATCAGGTAAACGTTGGGGTACAGGCACAGGTTGCGCGAGTTTTCGATCATCCAGTCGGCGCGGGCCTGGCCGAAGTCGGCGGCCAGCTGGTCGCGGCGCTCGTAGGCCGGGCGGTCTTCGGGGTTGGCCCAGCGGGTCCACAGCAGCAGGTGGCCGTGGTCGAAGGAGTAGAAGCCGCCGCCCTGCTTGGCCCAGGAACCGGCGCTCATGGTCTTGATCTCGTCACCCGCTTCGCGCTGCTTGCGCTGGTTCTGGGTAGCGGCGTAGTTCCAGTGCACGGAGCTGACGTGGTAGCCGTCGGCGCCGTTTTCGGCGGTGAGCTTCCAGTTGCCTTCGTAGATGTACGAGCTGGCACCGCGCAGCACTTCCAGGCCCTCCGGCGACTGATCGACGATCATGTCGATGATCTTGGCCGACTCGCCCAGGTGTTCCACCAGCGGTTTTACATCGGCGTTCAGGCTGCCGAACAGAAAGCCCCGGTACGACTCGAAGCGCGCCACCTTGGTCAGGTCGTGGGAGCCGTCGCAGTTGAAGCTGTCGGGGTAGCCGGCATTGCTCGGGTCTTTCACCTTCAGCAGCTTGCCGCTGTTGTTGAACGTCCAGCCGTGGAATGGGCAGGTGTAGCTGGAGCGGTTACCGCGCTTGTGCCGGCACAGCATGGCGCCACGGTGGCTGCAGGCATTGAGGAAGGCATTGAGCTCACCGTCCTTGTTGCGCGCGATGAAAATCGGCTGGCGCCCCATGGTCAGGCTGAGGAAGTCGTTCTTTTCGGGGATCTGGCTTTCATGGGCCAGATAGATCCAGTTGCCCTCGAAGATGTGTTTCATCTCCAGGTCGAACAGGCGTGGGTCGGTGAACATCTCGCGCTTGCAGCGGTAGATGCCCTTTTCACGGTCGTCCTCGAGCATGGCATTGAGGTAGTCGAATCCCAGGGACATGGCCAGGGTCTCCATTGTTATTGTTTAGACCTGGTCAGTTTGGGCGCTGGTATTAGGCGGGAGTATCCGGTTTGTGCGCAGTAGTATCCGTTTTGTGCAGGCTTGCACGCGAAGGGGGTGGCGAAGTTCAGCGCCGGTTACGGAAAGTTTCCGAAGGCAATTCACCAAACTGGTGCCGATACACTTCGGAAAAGCGCCCCAGGTGCAGGAAGCCATAATCCAAGGCCAGTTCAGTCACGCTACGCACTGCACAACTGGCATCACCCAGACAGGCACGCACCTGCTCCAGCTTGCGCTGACGCACATATTGCTTGGGCGTAGTACCAAGATGCCGGTCGAACAACGCATACAACGACCGCAGGCTCATGCACGCCTGCTCTGCCAGCGCCTCGGCTGGCAGCTCAAGTTTGAGGTTGCGATCGATATATTCGATGATCCGATCAAGGCTTACGCCAGGCGATCCCAGGCTTTCGCGGCGGATATTGGTGCTCATCAGGGTCAGCAGCTTGCTGGCGACAATCTGGCTGTAATGGCCCTGCACCCTGGGTAGCGAGTCGCTCACTTCCGCTTCATGGCAAACCATCGCCAGCAGGTTCACGAACCCGTCCAGTTCATCCAACCGATAATGGTTGCGCAAGAACCGCACGCCGCCTTCTGGCCGATGCCAGCGCTGTTCATCGCAGATCGAGTCCAGCAAGCGGGTCGGCACCTTGAGGATGAACTTCTCGCAGTCTTCTGAGTAAGTCAGATCAACTGGGTCGTCCGGGTTGATCAGCAGCAGCTCCCCTGGAATCAGGTGCTGTTCGCGCTTGTGCCCGCGCCACAGGCAATTGCCGTTGAGCAGCACTTGCAGGTGGTAAATGGTTTCCAGTGCTGGCGAGGTAACGCGCACGCTGCCACCGTAGCTGATACGACACAAGTCGAGTTCGGCGAACTTGCGGTGGCTGAGGCTGGCCTGAGGGTGGGTGGTACGCGACAGACCGATGCAATGCTGGCCCACATGCTGGTTCACATAATCGGACACAGCATAAGGGTCGGCGTGGTGAAACACGCTACTGCGTTCGCTCAGCAGGCGGCTTTCCATAGGCAAGGCACTCGGTATCGTTATTGTTCTGGTCGCCGCGTCCTACTGCCTTGTGGGCTGTGGTTGCGGTCGTCACGGTCATTCTATCGGGCCGGTTGCGGGTCGCGGGGGCAGGCGACAACCGGTGGATGGGCACACTACAGCAAAAAGGCGGGGGTTGGGCAATGCGGCGATGGGATTGGATGGGCGGATAACGGACAGGCCAGGTGCAGCCTGTGTTCGTTTATCGAACAGTTTTTTCCTGCCGCCCTGCCCACCCCTGGCTACGGGCACGATATTGGCGCGGAGCAACGGCAAACAACTCACGAAACCGCCGATAGAAATGCGGGAAGCTGATGAACCCGCTGGCCACTGCCACCTCGGTCAATGACTTGCTGGTGTGTTGCAACAGTTGGCGCGCATGGGTCAGGCGCAGCTCCAGATAGTAACGCGGTGGTGTGGCCTGCACATGGCGGCGGAACAGCCGCTCCAAGTGCCGGCGAGACAAGCCGGCATGTTCGGCGATTTCGTCGATGCCAATGGGGTCTTCGATATTGGCATGCATCAATTCCAGGGCCAGGCGCACCCCCTTGGGCAGGCTGGGGTCGATTTCCGGGGCGCTGGCAGGTGCGTCGCTCATGACCCGCGCACGGTCACAGGCCAGCATCTGCTCCACGGCCCGGCGCAAGGGTACGCCACCGCACTGTTCAAGCATTGCCAACATCATGTCCAAGGCACTGCTGGCACCGGCGCAGCTCATATGTCGCCGGTCCAGCACATGGGCCTGGCGGCTGATACGTACTTTGGGGAACAGCTCGTTCATCATCGCTCGGCCATCGGGGTGGAAGGCGCAGTCGTGATCATTGAGCAAGCCAGCCTCGGCCAGGAAGTAAGCGCCGTTCCACAGCCCGCCCAGTTGGCAGCCGTACTGGTCGGCTTGGCGTAACTTGGCACGCAGTTGCGGCGCGGCTTCCAGGCGCACGCGAAAGCCACCACACACCAGCAGGCAGTCAAGGCCGTGCACATCCAGGTCAGCGAGCTGAGTGTTGACCGGCAAGGCGATGCCCAGGTCGCTCATCACCTGGGCGCCCTCACCCACCACCTGAACCTGGAACAACGGCGTGGCGCTCATCAGGTTGGCGGTGACCAGGCTGTCCATCGCAGCTGTGAAGGCCATCATCGAAAAGTGCTCGCGCAGGACGAAGGCCACGCGCTGGCACGGCATTGAAAGCGAAGTGCGGATGGCCGGGGCCAGGTGGGCCAGGTTGGTGCTTTTGAGGATGCTTTCGAAGTGGCTCATGGCTTTAACTCAACTGCGGGAGTTGCATTGGCTTCCACGCGGGCTTGCCCGCGAAGAAGCCAGCAGTGCTGGAACAGGTTACTTGCCGGCCTGGGCCGCTGCGTCGCGTGAGGCTTGCAGCCACTGATCGAACTGCTGGCGGTGGGCGGCAACCCACTGCTTGGCATGGCGCTCGATGTCTTTGGGCTTCTTCTCGCCCTGCTGCATCTTCAGGTTCTGGTTGCTCTCGTCGTCGGTGTTGATCTGCACCAGCGACAGGAACTTCAGCGCCGCCGGGTTCTTTTCGGCAAAGTCCTTGTTCAGCACGGCCACCACCTTGTCGATGGCAAAGCCCAGGTTCTTGCCGTGGTAGGTGGTGTCGACGTCGTTCTTGCCATCAGGCAGGTCGGTCTTCGGCACTTCCAGCCAGACCACATCCTTGCCTTCGACCAGCACGCTGGCGATCCACTGCGGCACCCAGGTGAAATACAGGATCGGCTTGCCTTCCTTGTAACGGGCGATGGTGTCGGCCATCAGCGCAAAGTACGAGCCTTGGTTGACGTTGACACTCTTGTCCAGGTCGTAGGCCTTCATGTGGTGGGAAATCACCAGCTCGCAACCCCAGCCCGGATTGCAACCGGTCATGTCGGCCTTGCCGTCGCCGTCGGTGTCGAACAGTTTGGCGATTTCCGGCTTTTTCAGGTCGGTGATGTACTTGATGTTGTACTGGTCGGCGGTTTTCTTGTCGATCAAGTAGCCCTGGGCGACACCCGGCAGAATGTTGCCGGTCTTGACCATCACATCGTCGCCGCCAGCCTGCTGGTAGAACTTGTCGTGCAGTTTTTCCCACAGGTGCACGGTGAAGTCGGCATCGCCGTTGGCCAAGGCCACCATCATCACGCCGTATTCGGTCTCCTTGGGTTCCTGCACGTTGTAGCCCAGCTCGCGCAGGCCTTCCATGGCCACTTCACCGCGGAAACGCTCTTCGGCGATCGAGGGGAAAATCGGCGTTACCTTCACGCCATCACCCGGTTTGTCCGCCGAAGCGTTTGCGCCCAGCGCAGCGGCCACCAGGGTCAATGCCGTGGCACATTTGAGGATGCTGCGGGTGAATTTGGATTCGTGCATCGTCGCTTACCTTCTTCTGATTTTTATCTTCAAGTGCGGCAGATCGAACGTATCAAGTGTCTTGCTGTGCTCAGGCGGTCTTGCGCCGCCCTTTCACGGGCGCTGCGCCACACAGGCGCATCACCACGCCTGCGGGGCCAGTGTGGTACCAGCGCAGGCTCGGGTCGGCACTGGTGCGGGCGCCCATGGCCTGGGTCAGGCGGTCGAGGAAGATCGCCAGCAGCACCAGCCCCACGCCACCGACCGTGGCCAGGCCCATGTCCAGCCGGCCGATGCCGCGCAGTACCATCTGGCCCAGGCCACCGACCGAAATCATCGAGGCGATGACCACCATCGACAGCGACAGCATCAGGGTCTGGTTGAGGCCAGCCATGATGGTCGAAGTGGCCAGCGGCAGTTGCACGCGGGTCAACATCTGCCGTGGGGTGCAGCCGAAAGCGCGGGCGGCTTCGATCTTGTCTTCCGGCACCTGGCGAATACCCAGGTTGGTCAGGCGCACCAGCGGCGGCAGGGCGAACACGATGGTCACCAGCACGCCAGGTACATTACCGATGCCGAACAGCATCACCACCGGGACCAGGTAAACGAACGCCGGCAGGGTCTGCATGGCATCGAGCAGCGGGCGGATAATGCTTTCCAGGCGGTTGCTGCGGGCGCAGACGATACCCAACGGAATGCCGATGACCGCGCAGAAGAACACCGACGTCAGTACCAGGGCCAGGGTGGTCATCGACTCCGACCACACACCGATCAGGCCGAGCAAGGTCAGGGTGATGAAGCACAGTACCGCCATGCGCTTGCCTGCCAGCTGCCAGCCCAGCAATGACGAAAGGAGGATGCCGATGGTGGGCGGGATGCTCTGCAGGGTGAACTCGATGCCATTGAGCACCTGGTCGATTGGCCAGCGAATGGCGCGGAACACCTCGCGGAAGTTGTGCACCAGAAAGTTCAGGGTCGCGGTGACCCAGTCGCCCAAGGGGATGGTGGCCGCCTGGAACGGGTCAAGCAGGCTGAATTCGGACATGAGGGCTTACCTGTTCTAATAAACGCTACGGGCGCTTCTTGGATTAGTTGCGGCTCAGGGTCTGCAGCAGCTCGTTCTTCGACAGCGTGCCCTTGAAGGCGCCCTGACGGTCGAGCACTGGCACCGGGTACGGCAGGTCGGCAGCAATCCCGAGGACTTCGTGCAGCGGCGTGTCGGTGTACACCGGGCGCTGTTCGTGCAGGCTGTAGCGGTCACTGGCAGTGGCGCCGTTGACGTCGGTGTCGACCACGCCCAGCAACTGCCCGCGCTCGTCGACCAGGTAGCCAAACGGCACGCCGGCCTGGAAGCTCGGCGCCTTGCCATTGACCTTGCACACCACGGCCGGGTCGAACCTGGCCACATCGCCGGCCTTGAGCACCCGCGAGCTGTCGAAGCTCTTGAAGAAAGTACGCACGTAGTCGTTGGCCGGCTGGTTGATCAGCTCTTGTGGGGTGCCGATCTGGACCACGCGGCCACCTTCCATGATCGCAATGCGATGGCCGATGCGGATGGCTTCTTCGATGTCATGGGAAATGAAGATGATGGTGCGTTGTTGCTCAGCCTGCAGGCGGATCAGTTCGCCCTGCATCTCGCTGCGGATCAGCGGGTCGAGTGCGGAAAACGCCTCGTCCATCAGCAAGATCGCCGGGTCGTTGGCTAACGCCCGGGCCAGGCCCACACGCTGCTGCATGCCACCAGACAACTGGTGCGGGTAACTGTTCTCGTGACCGGCCAAGCCAACCTGGCTCAAGGCTTCACGGGCGCGGCTGTGGCGTTCGGCTTCCGGTACACCGGCAATTTCCAGGCCGAAGGCGGTGTTCTCAAGCACGCTCATATGCGGCATCAACGCGAAGGACTGAAACACCATGCCCATTTCCTTGCGGCGCACATCCAGCAAGGCTTTGTCTGAAAGACCGGTAATTTCCTTGCCGTTGAGGTGAATGCTGCCGGAAGTGGGTTCGATCAGGCGGTTGAACAGCCGCACCATGGTCGACTTGCCCGAGCCCGAGAGGCCCATGATGACGAAAATCTCGCCACGCTTGACGGAAAAGCTTGCATCGAACACGCCGACAACGTGGCCGGTCTTGCTGAAGATTTCGTTCTTGTCGGCGCCCTTGCGGAGCATCTCCATGGCCATGTTCGGGTTGGGACCGAACACCTTGAAGATGTTGTTTACCGAAAGAATCTCATCGGCGTGGCTCATACGACCCTCTTTATTATGCTTATTAACCAATCAATCAACATCGCACTTTCAATAAGGCGGGTAGCGATCAGTGCGAGTACGCTTGGCAGTCCGTTCAAATTCGAACGTGAGTCAAAACCGGCACGCAGAATGTCCTGCTTCAAAAAGTTATCCGACATCGATGTCTCGAATGTCGCGCCGTGGCGTTAACGTTAGGCCTTGCGCCAGAGGGGGTCCAACGACATTTGCATGGCGCTAACCATTACCTGAAGTTATCAGTCGGGCGCTGAGGCCGTAGGTAGAGCCGCCCGCACATTTACCTGTTGGCGAGGAACAGGCTAGAGTGGCCTGATTGGCTAGATGAAGGACCTCCCCGCTACCCATGGTCAGACACTCCGAACCCGATCAGACGCTGATCAAGATGCCCTCGCTGCGTGCGGTCAAAGTCTTCGTCGCCGCCGCCAAGTACCAGAACTTCACCCGTGCCGCCGAGGCGCTGTGCGTCACCCAGGCTGCAGTCAGCCGGCAAATCCGCGAGCTGGAGACCTACCTGGGCGCCGAGTTGTTCACCCGTGTGGGCCGTGCGGTGGAGTTGACCGTGGCCGGTTCGATCTTCTTCGATGCGGTGCAGTTATCGTTCGTCAACATCTCCCAGGCGGCCGAGCGTATCCGCAGCAACACCAATACCAAGCAGGTAGTCACCCTGTGCTGTTCACCGGCCTTTGCCGCCTTGTGGATGGGGCCGCGCATGCCGAAGTTCTTCGCCGAGCACCCGGACATCGACATCAACCTGGTAACCACCCAGAACTTTCTGTCGATGGAGCCTGGGGTTCGCCCCGACATTTACATCACCAAGCTGGGCAAGGTGCAGGCAGGCTATAGCTCGCACCCGCTCAACCATGACGTGATCTACCCGGTGTGCACACCGCAGTATTTGGCGCAGCACCCGGAGGTAGGAACCCTTAAAGGGTTGCGTGATGGTACCTTGCTGAACCTCAGCCCCTACGGCCGCTCGCAAGTCGCCGAACATGTGGACTGGAATGTGTGGCTGGCCTTCCATGACGTCGACCTGAAAAGCCGCGCCAGTACCGCACCGCATTTCTTCAATGCCAACGACTACAACCTGTTGGTGCAACTGGCCCTTGGCGGTCAGGGCGTGGCGTTGGGCTGGCATCACTTGGTCGAGTCGCTGGTGGCACAGGGGATGCTGGTAAGGCCAGTGGCAGAAGAACTGGTGCTCAAGGACACCTTTCACTTCCTGGCATTCAATGAAGACAAGGAGCATGAAGCCAGCTGCCTGCGATTGCGGGACTGGTTGCTGGACGAGTTTCAGCCGTTGTTGGAGTCGTTGGGTAATCGGTAACCCTGCGCTTTCGGAAACAGCTTGCAACGAAACCAACCTGCCATCCCGTCACTTTTTCGACACCCAGCACAGTGCTTCTGCTAGAAAGCCCACATGCCTACTCTCTTCGTCACCCACCTGCGCCGCCGCTGGCTCCCCTGGGTGTGCGCCATTCTGCTGGTCATCGGCCTGCCCACCAGCTGCGCCGTGCTGCAGTACAAGGAGCGCGAGCTGGTGTTCCGCATCGAGCCTGGCCAAGCCAGTTGGTTTCGCGGGCTGCCCAGCGGCGTGCAGGAACTCGACCTGCGCCCGCACAGCTTCAGCGATAACCAGAGCCTGCACGCCTGGTGGTGGCCGGCCAAACGCGCCAACGCGCCGGCCATCCTTTACCTACACGGCGTGCGCTGGAACCTTACCGGCCAGTTGTTCCGCATAGAACAGCTGCATGCCATGGGTTATTCGGTGTTGGCCGTGGATTATCGTGGCTTTGGCCGAAGCCGTGGCGACCTACCTTCCGAGGCCACGGTCTACGAAGATGCACGCATTGCCTGGGAGCGCTTCGCCCAGCTGCAGCCAGATGCCGGCAAACGCCTGATCTTCGGCCATTCTTTGGGGGGCGCGGTGGCGGTGGAACTGGCCAGTGAGCTGACACGCGAATCACAGAACAACGGTGCCAGTGTGCCGGCACGCGGGTTAATCCTGGAGTCGACTTTCACTTCACTGGGCGATGTCGCGGCGGCAGTGGCCAATACCTCCTTGCCAGTGCGCTGGTTGATGTCGCAAAAGTTCGACTCGCTGGACAAGATCAAGGGGGTTGGCCTGCCTGTGCTGCTGGTACACGGCCTGGATGACCGATTCGTGCCAGCGCGTTTCAGCCAGCAATTGTATGAAGCAGCCCACCAGCCCAAGACATTGCTGCTGGTGCCCGGGGCAACCCATAACAACAGCATGAGCCTGGCCGGGCAGCGCTATAAACGCGCCATACAAGCGCTGCTCTGAAGTTACTGCACCGGCAGAAAGTTCATCAGCAACAGGCTCTGCGCATAATTCAAGCCAATCCGCCGATACCGCTCATCCAGCAGCTCGGCCAGCAAATCCAGCCGCGCGACGATCTTGCCGAACTCCACGGCAAAACTCAGGTTGCTGCCCTCCTCCGAGATTTCGTTGGAGAACAACAGCAGCACCCCATTGGCGTCCTGTCGCTGGCTGAGCATCCACGTCGCCTTTTCGATATTGCGCGCAGCGTTGTTGATGAACAGCGGGTCGATGGTGTCGGTCATGTAGAACTCGGTACGCCCGCCGTGCGCGGTGATC
>NZ_BCBQ01000041.1:0-48495 GCF_001320885.1 Pseudomonas sp. NBRC 111140 | reverse complement strand
CCCGGTGCGCGGAGTAGCGATGCAGGTAGACCGTGACGCTGACAATGGTCACGTGGGTCATCAACAAAGTGATGCCCACCAGTTGCCAGGCCGACAAGTCGAGCAGGCCGTTGTACCACATAGGTGTAAAAACCCTCGGAATGCAGGAGGAGGGGCTGATTATCCCTTGGCAGGGAAATAAAACCAGTCAAAGCTGACGACGCGATATTTCACGCAATCCATGTGGGAGCGGCTTCAGCCGCGAACACCGGCAGAGCCGGTGCCATCCACCGCGTTGCCATCTTCGCGGGTAAACCCGCTCCCACAGTGCGCCAGAGCCTTTATAATGCCCATTCTTTTCTGATGGGCAATCCCACCCGACATGTCTGTTTCCGTTCGCGACGCCTTGCGCATGGCTGCGCTGTATGTGGTGCTCTCGATCCTCTGGCTGGCGCTCGCCGAGGTGATGCTGCACGGCATGACTGACGACCCCCTGGCACTGACCGTGGGGCGGCAGATCAACATCGTGCTGTGGGTGTTGTTCAGTGCCGTACTGATCTACGTTTCCAGGGTACGGCTGCTGAACTTCATCGGTGCTGGTGCGCGCTTGCGCTGCGAGGATCGCGAGCGGCTGCGCATGGCCGCCGCAGTGTTCGACAGTACCCTCGAAGGTGTACTGGTCACCGACCGCCAGGGCCTGATCGTGCACGTCAACCGTGCCTTCATGCGCATCACCGGCTATCAGCAGGACGAGGTGATGGGCCAGCGCCCGAGCAAGTTCAAGTCCGGTCGCCATGGCCTTGCGTTCTACCAGCAGATCTTCGCCACCCTGGCCGAACAGGGCGAGTGGAGCGGTGAAATCTGGAACCGACGCAAGAGCGGCGAAATTTATCCGCAGTGGCAGACCATATGTGCCATTCGCGATGACGATGGTGAGCTCAGCCATTACGTGGCGGTGTTCAGTGACATCAGTGCGATCAAGCATACAGAACAGGAGCTGGCCTACCTGGCCCACCACGACCCATTGACGGGCCTGCCCAACCGCCTGCTGTTCACCGACCGGGTCGAGCAGGCATTGGCGGCGGCACAGGCCAACAAGCGTGGTTGCGCGCTGTTGCTGCTGGACCTGGACCACTTCCAGAGCATCAACGATGGCCTTGGCCACACCATCGGTGACCAGTTGCTGAAACGGGTGGGCGAGCGCCTGGGTGAGGTGCTGGGTAGCGGCGTGACCCTGGCGCGGCTGGGCGGCGACGAGTTCGCTGTGCTGGCCGAGAACTGCCAACAGGTCGGCCAGGCGGGCAAGCTGGCGCAGTGCATCATCGAGCGTATGCGCGAGCCGTTCCTGTGCGAGGAAAATCGCCTGTTCATCAGTGCCAGCGTCGGTATCAGCCTGTTCCCCAGCGATGCGTTGGGCGCCGAACAGTTGCTGCGTAATGCCGACGCGGCGTTGTACAAGGCCAAAAGCAACGGGCGGGCCTGCTATGCGCTGTACACCGAAGAGCTGACTGCCCACGCCCAACACCGGGTCGAGACTGCTGGAGAGCTGCGCCGGGCCCTGGAGCAGGATGAGCTGCGGGTGTATTTCCAGCCGGTACATGACCTGGCGACAGGCCGACAGGTCGGGGTCGAGACGTTGGTGCGCTGGCAGCATCCCCAGCGGGGCCTGGTGCCGCCGGGCGAGTTCATCCCGATTGCCGAGCGCACCGGGCTGATTGCCGAAATCGATACCTGGGTGCTGCGCCAGGCTTGCCGGCAAATGGTGCAGTGGCAGGCCGAAGGCAGGCAGCTGGCCTTTGTGGCGGTGAACATATCCAGCCGCCTGTTTGGCCAGCATGAGCTGTACCGGCAAGTCGCCGCGGTTTTGCATGAAACTGGCCTGCCCCCAGCCTTGCTGGAGCTGGAAGTGACGGAAAGCGCGGTGATGGAAGACCCTGAGGTGGCGCTGGAGCAGCTGCACCGTTTGCGCGAGCTGGGGGTGACCCTGGCCATCGACGACTTCGGCACCGGGTATTCGTCGCTGTTGCGGCTCAAGCGTTTGCCCGTGCAGAAGCTGAAGATCGACCAGGGCTTCGTTGCCGGTTTGCCGCTGGATGAGGATGACATCGCGATCGTGCGGGTGATCATCGCCCTGGCCCGCAGCATGGGCATGCAGGTGCATGCCGAGGGCATTGAGCAGGCCGAGCAGGCCAGTTTCCTGCTGCAGGAGCAGTGTCAATTGGGCCAAGGGTACTGGTTCGGGCGGCCGGTGCCGGCTGGGGATCTTCGCTGGGATTGAGAGCTTGGGGCCGCTTTGCGGCCCGGTCGCGACACAAGGCCGCTCCTACATGGGTATGCGGTCGTCTGTAGGAGCGGCCTTGTGTCGCGATCGGGCTGCAAAGCAGCCCCCGGCAGTCAACGCTTGTTCAAGCCCTTCGCCAGGCGGTCCCCGCCCAGCTGGATCAACGCCACCAACGCCACCAGCAAGGCAATCACGGTCAGCATGATCTGGCTGTCGAAACGCTGGTAGCCATACCGGTAGGCGATATCCCCCAACCCTCCAGCACCAATCGCCCCAGCCATCGCCGAAGAGTTGATCAAGGTCACGAGGGTAATGGTGAACCCCCCCACGATGCCCGGCAGTGCCTCGGGCAGCAGCACATGCCAGACAATGTGCCAGCGCCGGCAGCCCATGGCCTGTGCGGCCTCCACCAAGCCATGGTCGACCTCGCGCAGGCTGACCTCGGCAATCCGCGCAAAGAACGGCGTGGCGGCGATGGTCAGCGGCACCACCGCCGCCCACACGCCGTAGGTGGTGCCTACCACCAGGCGGGTGAAGGGGATCAGCGCGACCATCAGGATCAGGAACGGGATCGAGCGGAACAGGTTGACGAAGGCGCCCAGCACCCGGTTCAGCAGCGGCGCCTCGAAGATCCCGCCCTTGTCGCTGGTGACCAGCAGCACCGCCATCGGTACGCCCATCAGCAGGGCGATCAGCGACGAAACGCCGACCATCAGCAGGGTATCGAGCAAGCCTTCCAGCAGACGATCAAACCACATGGCCCAGCACCTCCACGTCCTCGGCCCAGCGGCGGGCACGTTCCAGCAATTGATGGGTGTCGTGCGGCGAGTGTTGCACCGACAGGATCAACTGCCCCAGGGCATGCTCGCCGATGGTTTCCACGCCACCCTGCAGCAGGCGCACACGCCCGCCCAAGTCTTGGAACAGGGCAGACAGCTCTGGCTCACCGAGCACTGTCAGTTTCAGCACCACGGCGCTGTCATGGCTCGCCGGGCTGGCCTGCAGGCTGGCTTGCAATGCGGCTGGCAGCCTGGCCTGCAAGGGTGCGAGCAGGGTGCGGGTGACCTCGTGGCGGGGAGAACCGAACACCCGCCAGACTTCGCCCTGCTCGACCACCTCACCGCGCTCTAGCACCACCACCCGATGGCAGATATCACGGATTACCGCCATTTCGTGGGTGATCAGCACGATGGTCAGGCCCAGGCGCTGATTGATGTCGCGCAGCAGCTCAAGGATCGAGGCCGTGGTCTCTGGGTCCAGCGCCGAGGTGGCCTCGTCGCACAGCAAGATCTCGGGGTCGTGCACCAGCGCTCGGGCAATGCCCACGCGCTGTTTCTGCCCGCCGGACAGCTGCGCCGGGTACACATGGTGCTTTTCCTGCAAACCGACCAGCTCCAGCAACTCGCGCACCTTGTGCTGACGCTCGGCCTTGGCCACGCCGGCCACCTTCAACGGCAGCTCGACGTTCTGCCATACAGTCTTGGCCGACATCAGGTTGAAGTGCTGGAAGATCATGCCGATGCGCCGACGCAGCGCCACCAGGCGGTCCTCGTCGAAGGGGGCGATGTCTACCTGGTCGATCAGTATCCGGCCCTGGCTGGGTTGCTCCAGGCGGTTGATGGTACGCAGCAGTGAAGACTTGCCGGCGCCGCTACGGCCGATGATGCCGAAAATCTCGCCATGGCGGATGTTCAGGTCGATGCCTTGCAAGGCCGGTTGTGCCTGGCCAGGGTAGGTCTTGCCCAGGCCGATGAAGCGCACATGGGCTTCATTGACTTCCGGGCGCAGAGCCTGTTCCTTGACCGTTGGCGGCAATGGTTGTGGGGTAGGCGCCCTGAGCGCGCTGGCCTGGCTCATGTCAGCCTTCCCAGCCAGCTTGGTAGAGCTTGCCGTGGGCTTTGTCCAACGCTGCGCGTACCACAGGCGAGTGCTGGTAGATGTCGACGAACTTGGCCAGGCGTGGGTCGTCCTTGCTTTGTGGGCGGATGACGAACTGGATCACGTATTCCTTGTTTTCCAGGCCATCGAACAGCAACGCCGAGGTGGCATCGAAGGTATTGGCCAGGCGGATGTAGGCCGGGTAACCCTGCACCAGGTCGGCGTCATCGTAGGCGCGCACCAGCTGAACCGCCTCGACCTGCAGGATTTTCAGCTTTTTAGGGTTGGTGACGATGTCGTCCTCGGTGGCCTTGTAGCCAACGCCTGGCTTCAGGGTGATCAGCCCGGCCTTGGCCAGCAGTTGCAGGCCCCGGCCGCTGTTGATCGGGTCGTTGGCGATGGCCACGCTGGCGCCTTCTGGCAGGTCGGCGAAGCTTTTGTACGTTTTCGAGTACAGGCCAACGTTGTTGATGATGCCCGAGGCGTAGGGCACCAGGTTGAAGCCCGCAGCGGCTTTGGCGTTTTCCAGGAACGGGATGTGCTGGAAGTAGTTCACGTCGATGTCGCCACTGTTGAGGCTGACATTGGGCGCAATCCAGTCGCTGAACTCGATCAGCTTCACTTCCAGGCCTTGCTTGTGTGCTTCCTCCACTGCGGCTTCCAGCGGAATGGCAAAGGCCGAGGTGGTGCCGATCTTCAGCGGTTCGGCTGCCAGGGCGCTGGCGGACAGGCCCAGTGTGAAGGCAATGGCCGCGACGGGCCGGAACAGTTTCTCAAGCATGATGCAGGGCTCCAGTCGGGGCAGGGGTTGGGGTAAAACGATAAGCCGAGCCAGGGTGGCTGACGGGCAAGTGCGGGTGGTCGGCCTGGAACAGCTTCTCGCGCAGGGTGCCTTCGGCGTAGGCGGTCTTGTAGCGGCCACGCTGCTGCAGTTGCGGGACGACCAGGTCGATGAAGTCCTCGAAGCTTTCCGGGGTGACGGTGCGGGTCAGGTTGAAGCCGTCCAGCCCGGTTTCGTCGATCCAGGCAATCAACTGTTCGGCCACCTGTTCGGGAGCGCCGACCAGGGTGACGTAGCGGCCACCCAGGGCGTGCTGTTCAAGCAGGCGCCGGCGGGTCCAGGCGTTGTCCTGCAACTGGCGGGTGGCCGACTGGATGGCGTTGCCCTGGTTGAAGGCGATTGGCTCGTCCAGCGCGTAGGCGGCGAAGTCGATGCCGGTGGATGCGGCGAAGTGCGCGACGCCGGCCTCGGGGCTTGCATGGCGCAGGTATTCGGCATGCTTGGCCTGGGCCGCTTGCTCGGTGGCCGCGACGATCACCGTGATGCCCATGAACACCTTGACTGCTTGCGGGTCGCGACCGGCAGCCTGGGCGGCTGCGCGCACCTTGTCGACCTGGGCGCGGGTGGCGGCCTTGTCCTGGCCACTGATGAACACGCATTCGGCATGGTTGCCAGCGAAAGCCAGGCCGCGCGGCGAGCTGCCGGCCTGGAACAGCACCGGGGTGCGCTGCGGCGAGGGCTCGCACAGGTGATAGCCCTCGACGTTGTAGAACTCGCCGTGGTGGCTGACCTTGCGCACCTTGTCGGGTTGGGCATAGACGCGCTGCGTGCGGTCTGCGACCACGGCGTCGTCGGCCCAGCTGCCTTCCAGCAGCTTGTACAGCACCTGCAGGTATTCGTCGGCCTGGTCGTAGCGGCGGTCGTGCTCGGGTTGTTGCTCAAGGCCCATGGCTCGGGCCGCGCTGTCGAGGTAACCGGTGACGATGTTCCAACCGATTCGGCCATTGCTCAGGTGGTCGAGGGTGGATAGGCGCCGGGCGAACAGGTACGGCGCCTCGTAGGTGAGGTTGGCGGTAAGGCCGAAACCCAGGTGGCGGGTGACCGCAGCCATGGCTGAAACCAGCAGCAGCGGGTCGTTGACCGGCAGCTGAATCGACTCCTTGAGGGGCACGTCCAGCGACTGCCCGTAGATGTCGTAGGTACCGACGATATCGGCGATGAACAACCCGTCGAACAGGCCGCGCTCCAGCAGGCGTGCCAGGTGGGTCCAGTAGTCCAGGGTCTTGTATTGGGTCGAGGTGTCCCGTGGATGGGTCCACAGGCCGTGGTTGATGTGCCCGATGCAGTTCATGTTGAAGGCATTGAGCAGAATCTGCTTGGCCATCAGATGGTCCCCCGACGTGGCGGGTTGGCATCGTTGAGGTAGTAGTTGCCGATGGCGTGGTACTTCCAGCGCACCGGGTCGTGCAGGGTGTGCACACGGGCGTTGCGCCAGTGGCGGTCGAGGTTGTGCTCGGCCAAGGTTGCCTGGCTGCCACCTAGTTCGAACAGCGCGGTACCTGCAGCAAGCGATATCTCGGTGCTGATGGCGCGTGCCTCGGCCACGGCGATGGAGGCGGCGGCGACGTTGTCGGCGGTGCTGTCGTCGCGGGCGCGGTCGAGGTATTCACCGGCGCGCTCCAGCAGGGCCTCGGCGGCGTGCAAACGGATCGCCAGGTGGCCGAAGCTTTTCAACGTCAGCGGGTCATCCGTGGCCTTGTCCAGGCCGGAGTCGACCCACGGACGACTGCGGGTACGTACGAAGTGCAGGGCATCTTCATAAGCCGCGCGGGCGATGCCGGTGTCGATTGCGGCATGAAGGATCTGCGCCAACGGCCCGACCGGGGTGGGGCGCTCGAAGGCACTCTGGAACGGCACCACGTCGGCGGCGCTGACGTACACGTTGTCGAACACCACCGAACCGCTGCCGGTGGTGCGCTGGCCGAATCCGCTCCAGTCATCGATCACTTGCAAGCCCTGGCTGTCGGCTGGGACGAAGGCCAGTTGCTGCACGCCTTGGTCGTCGACGACCGAGGTGGGAATGCGCTGGGCGTAGATGGCACCGGTGGAATAGAACTTGCGGCCGTTGATGCGGAAGCCATCGCCGTCACGGCTCAGTCGGGTGGTGCGTTCGTTGGCGGTCTTGGTGCCCAACTCGGCCAGGGCATTGCCAAAGCGGCGGCCGGCCAACACTTCGGCGTATAGCCGCTGTTGCTGCTCGGGGGTGCCGTTTACTCGCAGTACTTCCAGGCCGTAGAAATGGTTTTGCGGGATCTGCCCGAGCGAGCCGTCGGCTTGGGCGATACGGGCGATGACCTTGGCCAGGGTGACATTGGACACGCCGGCGCCACCGAAGGCCTTGGGCACGCTGATGGCCCATAGGCCGGAGCGGGTGAACAGCTCCAGTTCGGCGTGCGGCAGGCGGCGCTCGCGGTCGCGCAGGGCGCTGTCGCGGCGCAGTTGCTGGGCGATGTCTTCGGCGACATTCAGGGCTTCGGTGTCGCTGGTGATGATATTTGTAGTCATGTTGTTCTCCGGGGCCATTGGGGCCGCTTTGCGGCCCATCGCGACACAAGGCCGCTCCTACAGGGGGGCGCGACCCGATGTCGGTACGCGATCCCGTGTAGGAGCGGCCTTGTGTCGCGATGGGCTGCAAAGCAGCCCCCAAGGCCTAAAAAATCAGATCCAGGAATGCCGCGCAGGCAGGGTGCCGTTGAGGTGGTACGCGCCCACCGCGTGGTACTTCCAGCGCACCGGGTCATGCAGGGTGTGCACCCGGGCATTGCGCCAATGGCGGTCGAGGTTGAACTCGGCGAGGGTGGCGCGGCTGCCGGCCAACTCGAACAGCTTCTCGCTGGCCTGCAGGGCGACCTCGGTGGTCAGTACCTTGGCCTCGGCCACCGCAATCGAGGCGCGTGCCGCGCTGGCGGCGTCGATTGGCGCGGCATTGACCTCGTCGAGTACCCGCGCGGCTTTGCGCAGCAGTGCTTCGGCGGCATGCAGTTCGAGCTTCAGGCGGCCAATGTCTGCAATCACATAAGGGTCGTCGCTGGCACGGTCCACGTTGGCCTCGATCCATGGGCGGGACTTTTCGCGCACGAATGTGATTGCATCGTCGATTGCCGCTTCGGCAATGCCGGCGTCGATCGCCGCCTGGATCAGCTGCGAAGCCGCGCCCTGGATGTTGGGGATATCGCGCTGGCGCCAGTTGTCGATCACCAGCTCGGCGTCTACTGGTACCTGGTCCAGCAGTACAGTGCCGCTGGCGGTAGTGCGCTGGCCGAACCCGGACCAGTCATCGACGATGCGCAGCCCCGGGCTGCCCCGGCGCACGAATGCCAGGCGCTGGCGGCCTTCGTCGTCGAGGGCTTTCACCGCCACCCAGTGGGCGAACAGGGCGCCGGTGGAGTAGAACTTCTCGCCGCTGATGCGATAGCTGTCGCCAGCGCGAGTGATCCGGGCCTTGAGGGTGAGCGTGTCCTTGGTGCCGCGTTCGGGGCCGGCATTACCGATGCGCCAGCCGTCGAGCACGCTGCGGAAGATCAGCGCCTGCTGTGCCTCGGTGGCCGTCAGGCGAATCAGTTGCAACATGCCGAACTGGTTCTGCGGGATCTGCCCCAGGGCCGGGTCGGCGGCGCTGATCACGCGGAAAACCTCGGCTACGGTTTCGAACGATACGTCCGGGCCGCCGTGGGCCTTGGGTACGCTGATGCTACCCAGGCCGCTGCGGGTGAACAGCTCGATCTCGGCCCAAGGCAGTTTGCGTTGCTGGTCGCGGCGGGCAGCTTGCTCGCGGGCAACCTCGGCCAGTTCGCGGGCCGCTTGCAGGGCTTCGGCGTCATTGCGCAGTACCTTGGCCGGCAGCAGCAGGGGCGAGCTGTCGAGATCGCTGTGGAATTGGGTATTTGGCTGGCTGGACATCAGTACCGCTCCTTGGCTGCACTCAATGCCCTGGCGATACGCACTGGGGTGATTGTGATCCTGACCATTCCTGACCTCACAAAATAGTTGTGCCGCTACAGCTGATCGCGACAAATGTGTGCTGGTCCGGTGGTCCGGTTTATATACCCTAATGCTTTATAAATTGTTTATGAACTAACAATTTGGAATATGTATAGAAGGAGGGATTTGCTACAGATGTGCCGGCCCTATTCGCGGGTGAACCCGCGAATAGGGCCGAGCAGGCTTATTCGGAAGCCGCGGTACCGAGGAACTTGCGCAGGAACTGCCGGGTACGCTCTTCCTTGGGCGCCGCAAACAACGCCTTGGCTTCACCCTGTTCCACGATCACGCCCTTGTCGAAGAAGATCACCCGGTTCGCCACATCCCGAGCAAAGCTCATCTCGTGGGTGACGATGATCATGGTGCGCTTTTCCTCGGCCAGGCCGCGGATGGTCGCCAGTACTTCACCCACCAGCTCCGGGTCCAGCGCCGACGTCGGTTCGTCGAACAGGATCACCTCCGGCTCCATGGCCAGGGCGCGGGCGATGGCCACCCGTTGCTGCTGGCCGCCGGACAGGCGCCGTGGGTAGGCGTCTTCCTTGCCCGCCAGGCCGACCTTGGTCAGCAGACGCCGGCCAAGCTCGATGGCCTGTTCGCGAGGCGTCTTCTTGACGATCACCGGCCCCTCGATCACGTTCTCCAGGGCGGTGCGGTGAGGGAACAAGTTGAAGTTCTGGAACACGAACCCGGCCTGCTGGCGCAAACGCCGAATCGCACCTTGCTGGCCACCCAGCGGGCGGTTGGCATCGATGCTGATGGCGCCGATCTGGATCTGCCCGGCATCGGGGGTTTCCAGCAGGTTCAGGCAGCGCAGGAAGGTGGTCTTGCCCGAGCCACTGGGGCCGATGATGGCCACCACTTCGCCGGGCTGCACGGTCAGGTCGATACCGTTGAGCACGGTCTGGCCCTTGAACCGTTTGGTCAGGCCTTTGACTTCAATCATGCTCATTGCTCCTGGTCATGCTGGTTGACCCGCGCTTCCATGCGGTTCTGGAAGTGCGCAAGGATGCTGCACAGCACCCAGTAGATAACGGCGACTGCCACGTACATGGTGAACACTTCGAAGGTACGTGCGGTAATCAGCTGCGCCTGGCGGAACAGCTCGGGCACCTGGATGGTCGCCGCCAGGGCGGTGTCCTTGACCAGCGAAATGAAGCTGTTACCCAACGGTGGCAGGGCGGTGCGCAAGGCCTGTGGCAGGATCGCCCGGCGCATGGCCTGGACGCGGGTCATGCCGATGCTGGCGGCAGCTTCCCACTGGCCCCGGTCGATCGAGGAAATCGCCGCACGCAGGATTTCGCAGATGTAGGCCGCCATGTTCAGCGACAGGCCGATCAGCGAGGCAGGTATCGGGTCGAGCTCGATGCCAATCTGTGGCATGCCGAAATAGATCACGAACAGCTGCACCAGCAGCGGCGTGCCGCGGAAGAACGACACGTAGACCCGCGCCAGCCAGTTCAGCGGCAAAATCTTCGACAGCCGCATCAGCGCCAGGGCAAAGCCCAGCAGCAGGCCGAAGAACATGCCGCCGACACTGAGCAGCACTGTATAACCCGCGCCCTTCAGCAGGAAGGGCGTGGAGTCGACAACGAGTTGCAGGCTTTCAGCGATCATTTGGTGACATCGGCACCGAAGTATTTTTCGGACAGCTTGGCCAGCGTGCCGTCAGCCTTGAGCTTGTCGATGGCCTTGTTGATCGCTGCCAGCAGCTCAGGCTCGCCCTTGCGCAGGGCTACGCCGCTTTCCAGGCGCGAGAAGGCATCGCCGGCAAGCTCGGTGTCCTTGGCTTTTTGCGCGTATTCCAGCGCGGCCAGGCGGTCGATCAGGATGGCGTCGATGCGGCCGTTGCGCAGGTCGGCGAACTTGCTCGGGTCGTCTTCATAGGTACGCACTTCGGCTTTCGGGACATCCTGCTTGACCCACTGCTCGTAGTTGGTGCCCAGGCCCACACCGACTTTCTTGCCGGCCAGGTCTTGCGCCGACTTGATGTTCAGCTGCTCGGCTTTCTTCTTCAGGATCAGGGCCTGGATACCGGAAACGGTGTAGGGCTCGGAGAAGTCGTATTTCTTCTTGCGCTCTTCGGAGATGGTCACCTGATTGACCACTACGTCCAGGCGCTTGGACTCCAGCGCGGCAAGGATGCCGTCCCACTTGGTTGGCTGGATCTTGGCCTTGACCCCCAGCTCCTTGGCCAGGAGTTCCGAAAGCTCCACCTCGAAGCCGGCCAGCTTGCCGTTCTCATCCTGGAAACTGAACGGTGGGTAGGTACCTTCCAGGCCGACGTTGATCACGCCTTTTTCCTGGATAGTCTTCAATTGCTCGCCGGCGAAGGCCTGGCCGAGCAGGCCGGCACCCAGCAGGAGGGCCAGGCTGGCGTTGAGTAGCGGTTTGGCGAATTTCGACATGTCAGAGCCCCGCGCTTGTTGTGTAAGTAGTGAGGTGGCGACTATAGGGTTGGCTGCTTAGGCCAGGAAATACTAAAAAATTATTTTGTTATTCCCTTTTTGCTTTTTGCCAGGTGCTGGCTGCTTTGAGGGTAGGCGACGATCCCCACGCCGTCATCGCGGCTTATGCCTGACTTAGCGCAGGATGGAATAAAGCGTTGTTTTTTCCAAGGGTCGGATTTGCCGTAGAGTGGATTGCATGTAGGCAGGCCTGGTTTCTTCGCGGGCCTGGCAAAAAATGAGATGGCCCATACGGCAGGAGAAAACCGTGAGCGAACAACCTTCATCCGCGCACTGGCAGTTGCAGAACATCGTTACTGGCCTGCGCGGCGCCCGTGAGCAATGGCGCACCCGCAATGGCCGCAGCATTGGTGAGCAGGGCGGGCGCGAACTGCCATCGCGCGAGGCGATGCGGCAGATTCTGGAGCAACTGTGCGGTGCGTTGTTCCCCATGCGCCTTGGGCCTGTGGACCTGCGCGAAGAAAGCGAAGACTTCTACGTCGGCCATACTCTGGATGCCGCACTGACCGCCTTGCTGGCCCAGGCGCGTCTGGAGTTGCGCTATGCCGCTCGCCAAAGCAAGGCTGAGCTGGCAGGTGTAGACGCTCACGCGCTAAGCCTGATCCAGGGCTTCGCGGCTGCGTTGCCGGAGCTGCGCGTACTGCTCGACACCGATGTGCTGGCCGCCTACCACGGCGACCCGGCGGCGCGCAGCGTCGATGAAGTACTGCTGTGCTACCCAGGGATCCTGGCGATCATCCACCACCGCCTGGCGCACCACCTTTACCAGGCCGGCTTGCCGCTGCTGGCGAGGATCAGTTCGGAGCTGGCGCATTCGGCCACGGGTATCGACATTCACCCAGGGGCGCAAATCGGCCCGAGCTTCTTCATCGACCACGGCACCGGCGTGGTGATTGGCGAAACTGCGATCATCGGCGAGCGCGTGCGCATCTACCAGGCGGTTACTCTGGGCGCCAAGCGCTTCCCAAGCGATGAGTCGGGGACCCTGCACAAAGGCCTGCCGCGCCACCCCATCGTCGAGGACGATGTGGTGATCTATGCCGGGGCCACGGTGCTGGGGCGCATTACCATCGGCAAAGGCTCGACCATTGGCGGCAATGTGTGGCTGACCCGCAGTGTGCCGGCTGAAAGCAACATCACCCAGGCCAACTTGCAGCTGGATTGCCAGGACAAGAACTGATCTGGCATTTGCTTGACCTTAACCGGCCCTTAGCGGGTAAACCCGCGAAAGGGCCGGTTCAGAAGGACGCCAATCAGCGGCCCAATTCGCATTGAAATCCGATCCATGTTTAACTTGAACGCTTGTTCAATGAAAAAACGCTGGTCCGCTGCCGGTGTTCAACAGGAGGATTCCTTTGCTGAACCCGTTCATTCCGAACCTTACGTCATTCGACGAGGTGCACGCCCGATGAGTGCACCGAACCCTTCCCTTGCCAATGGCAAGATCCGCATGAACCCCCCGGTGTTCTACTTCGCGGCTAGTTTCATCCTCATCTTTGGCCTGGTGGTCATCTCCAACCCGCAAGCGGCAGGTGACTGGTTGCTGGCGGCGCAGAACTGGGCGGCCAACACGGTCGGCTGGTACTACATGCTGGCGATGACGCTGTACCTGGTCTTCGTGGTGGTCACCGCCTTGTCTGGCTACGGCAAGATCAAGCTCGGTGCCGACCACGACGAACCCGAGTTCAGTTACCTGTCGTGGGCCGGCATGCTGTTTGCCGCCGGTATCAGCATCACCCTGTTCTTTTTCTGCGTCTCCGAACCGCTGACCCACATGCTGCAGCCGCCCCAGGGCGAAGCGGGCACGGCCGAGGCCGGGCGTCAGGCAATGCAGATTCTGTTCCTGCACTGGGGCCTGCATGGCTGGGGCGTCTTCGCCTTCGTCGGTATGGCGCTGGCGTACTTCGCCTACCGCCACAACCTACCGCTGGCCCTGCGCTCGGCGCTGTACCCGCTGATCGGCAAACGCATCAACGGCCCGATCGGCTACGCGGTGGACGGCTTCGGCATCATCGCCACGGTGTTCGGCCTGGGCGCCGACATGGGCTTTGGGGTGCTGCATCTGAACGCCGGCCTCGACTACCTGTTCGGCATCAGCCACAGCCAGTGGGTGCAGGTGATCCTCATCACCCTGATGATGGGCGCGGCCGTGGCCGTGGCTGTCGCCGGGGTGGAGAAGGGGGTGCGGGTGATGAGCGACATCAACCTGTTCCTGGCCTGCGCACTGCTGCTGTTCGTGCTGTTCGCCGGGCCTACCCAGCACCTGTTCAATACGCTCATCCAGAACCTGGGCGACTACCTGGGCGCTTTGCCACGCAAGAGCTTCGACGTGTATGCCTACGGTGAAAACCGCGACTGGCTGGGTGGCTGGACAGTGTTCTATTGGGCCTGGTGGATTGCCTGGGCGCCGTTCGTGGGGCTGTTCATCGCCCGTATCTCCCGTGGCCGCACCATCCGCGAGTTCGTCTTTGGCGTGCTGTTGATTCCGCTCGGTTTCACCCTGGCGTGGATGTCGATCTTCGGCAACAGCGCGCTGGACCAGGTGATCAACCACGGCATGACCGCGCTGGGACAGTCGGCCCTGGATAACCCGTCGATGAGCCTGTACCTGCTGCTGGAGACCTACCCCTGGAGCAAGGCGGTGATCGCCACCACGGTGTTCATCAGCTTCGTGTTCTTCGTTACCTCGGCCGACTCGGGCACCGTGGTGCTGTCGACCTTGTCGGCCAAGGGCGGCGAAGCCGACGAGGATGGGCCGAACTGGCTGCGCATCTTCTGGGGCGCGATGACTGCGCTGATCACCAGCGCGCTGTTGTTCGCCGGCAGTATCGATTCGCTGAAGTCGGCGGTGGTGCTGACTTCGTTGCCGTTCTCGCTGATTCTGCTGTGCATGATGTGGGGGCTGCACAAGGCGTTCTACCTCGAGTCGCAGCGGCAGATCGCGCAGATGCACTCGCTGGCGCCGTTTGCCCAGTCACGTCGCGGCCGTGGCGGCTGGCGCCAGCGCCTGAGCCAGGCGGTGCATTTCCCGTCGCGTGATGAGGTGTACCGTTTCATGGATGACGTGGTGCGCCCGGCGATTGCCGACGTGCGGGAAGTGTTCGAGCAGAAGGGCCTGGTGCTGATTACCCAGGACGACCCGAGCCACGACAACGTCAGCTTGAAGATTGGCCATGGCGAGGAACAGCCGTTCATTTACCAGGTGCAGATGCGTGGTTATTTCACGCCATCGTTCGCCCTGGGTGGGCTGGGGACGCAGGAGTTGAAGAACCGCCGTTATTATCGGGCGGAGGTGCACCTGAGCGAAGGCAGCCAGAACTATGACCTGGTGGGCTACAGCAAGGAGCAGATCATCAACGACATCCTCGACCAATACGAGCGGCACATGCAGTACTTGCATCTGGTTCGGTAATAACCTGTACCGGCCTCTTCGCGGGTAAACCCGCTCCCACAGGTACAGCGCAGGCTTCAAAACCGGTGCCACCCCTGTGGGAGCGGTTTTACCCGCGAAGAGGCCGGGGCTGTTGATGAATTTCTGTTAGAAGGGTGCATCACCCAGGATGGTCGCCCGATGCATCACCCGCCGGTTCGGCCGGTAATCATCCACCGCAAAATGCTGGGTCACGCGGTTGTCCCAGAACGCCACGTCATTCTCCTGCCAGCGCCAGCGAATGCTGAACTCCGGCCGTGTCGCATGGGCGAACAGCAGCCTCAGCAGTGCATCGCTTTCCAGCTCGCTCAGCTCATTGATGCGCGTCGTAAACCCTTCATTGACGAACAACGCCTTGCGCCCGCTCACCGGGTGCGTGCGCACCACCGGGTGCGACAGCGGTGGGTTGTTGCGCCGCGTGGCCTCCCAGCGCGCCAGGTCTTCTGGCGTGGTGCCAAAGCGCTCCAACGGGAACGACTTGGTGAAGTCGTGGGTGGCGGTCAGCCCGTCTAGCATCTCACGCAGCGGCGCCGACAAGGCTTCGAACGCCGCAATGCCGCTGGCCCACAGGGTATCGCCACCGTAGGCCGGCAGTTGCTTGGCACTGAGCACCGCGCCCAGCGCCGGGGTCGGCAGAAAGGTCACGTCGGTGTGCCACACGGCGTTGTCGCGCACATCGGTCACTGCCGTATCGAGCACCAGCACTTGCGGGGTTTCTGGCACGTTCGGGTAGATCGGGTGGATGTGCAGGTCCCCGAAGCGGGCGGCAAAGCGCGCCTGTTGCTCCGGGTTGATCGGCTGGTTGCGGAAGAACAGCACCTGATGCTGCAGCAATGCCTGTTCGATGGCGTCACGCGCTTGCGCGCTGATATCGCGGCTGATGTCCACGCCGCTGATCTGGGCGCCAAGGGCCGGGCTGAGGGGGGTAATGGTCAGGCTCATGTCTTTTCTCGTGCTAGGCGCCGGGTTGCCGGCGTGGTCAGTCGGCAATCAGTGGCTCTGCCCATGCCAGGGCACCAGTTTGCGTTGCAGGGCACGCAGGCTCATTTCCAGGGCGAAGGCGATCAGGGCGATCAGCAGAATGCCCAGCACCACCACGTCGGTGACCAGGAACTGCGCCGCCGACTGCACCATGAAGCCCAGGCCGCTGGTGGCGGCGATCAGTTCGGCGGCGACCAGGGTCGACCAGCCGACGCCCAGGCCGATGCGGATGCCGGTAAGGATGTCGGGCAGCGCACTGGGCAGGATCACATGGCGGATCAGCTGGGCCTTGGTCGCACCCAGCGACTGCGCCGCCCGCAGCTTGGCCGGGTCGACCGTGCGCACACCGGTGGCGGTGGCAATGGCGATGGGGGCGAAGATGGCCAGGTAGATCAGCAGCACCTTGGACAGCTCGCCGATACCGCACCAGATGACGATCAGCGGCAGGTAGGCCAGCGGTGGGATCGGCCGATAGAACTCGATCAGCGGGTCGAGAATGCCGCGCGCCACGCGGTTGTAGCCGATGGCGATGCCCACCGGGATGGCGGTGAGGGTGGCGGCCAGCAGGGCCAAGCCGATGCGGCCCAGGCTGGCGCCCAGGTGCTGCCACAGGCTGGCGTCCATGTAGCCTTGGGTGAGCAGTGTCCAGGCCCTGGCCAGAATGTCGCCGGGCGAGGGCAGGAACAGCGGCTCGATCCAGCCGGCGGCCGTCACCAGCCACCAGGCCAGCAGCAGGCTGGTCAGGGTCAGGGTGCTGATCCAGCGGGTGGACAGTGGGCGGCGCAGCTTGGCGGCTGGCCGGGCTTGGGTGTCGTGTTTGCCGGCGACCGGCAGGTCCAGGCTGCTCATGCGGGCTCCTGCAGGCTTTGGCGTTGGGAAAATACCCGCGCCAGCACATGCTCGCGGGTTTCGATGAAGGCAGGGTCGGACTTGATGGCCCGGGCCGATTCGCCAGCGGCGTAGCGCTGGCCGAAGTCCAGTTGCAGGCGTTCCACCACGCGCCCAGGGTTGGGGGCCAGCAGTACCAGCTCGCTGGCGAGGAACACGGCTTCTTCGATGTCGTGGGTAATCAGGAACACCGGCTTGGCGGTGCGCTGCCAGACCTGCAGCAGCAGTTCCTGCATCTGCTCGCGGGTGAAGGCGTCGAGGGCGCCGAACGGTTCATCCATCAGCAATACCCGAGGGTCGGCCGCCAACGCGCGGGCCAGGCCCACCCGCTGTTTCTGGCCACCGGACAACTGCCAGATGCGCCGTTCGCCGAAGCCCGCGAGGTCGACGAGGGCGAGCATTTCACGGGCCTTGGCCTCACGCTGAGCGCGGGGCACGCCGGCCAGTTCGAGGCCGAAGGCGACATTGCCCAGCACGTTTTGCCATGGCAGCAGGGCATCGTCCTGAAACACCACACCGCGCTCGGCACCTGGGCCCTGCACCGGTAAGCCGTCGAGGGTGATGCGCCCGCCGCTGGGGGCGACGAAGCCGGCGATCAGGTTGAGCAGCGAAGTCTTGCCGCTGCCCGAAGGCCCCAGGGCCACCAGCAACTGGCGAGGCCCCAGGCTCAGGTTGATGTCGGCCAGCACCGGGGTGCTGGCGCCAGGGTACTGTGCGCTGATGCGCTCCAGTTCGAGCAAGGCCATGACGGGCTCCGGATCAGTTTGGAAGGAACTTGGCGCTGACGTACGGCGAGTAGTCCGGCAGCACGGCTTCGACCTTGCCTTGCTGCTTGAGGAAGTTGGCGGTATCGGTCAGTGCTTGGGTGGTCGGCGCGCCCAGGGCATTGGCCTGGTCCGCAGCCAGTGGGTAGACGTTGCCCTCCAGCAGCACCGGGATGTCGCTGGCCTTGGCGCCGGACAGCTTCACCAGCTTGTCTACGTTGGCCTTGTCGGCCAGCCAGGCTTTCGGGTCTTTGCGGTAGTCGGCGTAGGCATCGAGCGTGACCTTGGCAAACGCCTTGACCACATCAGGGTGTTTCTCAGCGAAGTCCTTGCGCACGATCCAGGCGTCGAAGGTTGGCGCGCCTTTCTGGGCCAGTTCGCCGGAGGTGATCAGTACCTTGCCATTTTCCTTGGCCACGCCCAGGGCCGGGTCCCATACGTAGGTGGCGTCGATGTCGCCGCGCTTCCAGGCAGCAATGATGGCCGGTGGGGCCAGGTTGAGGATCTGTACCTTGGAAGGGTCGATGTTCCAGCTTTTCAGGGCCGCCAGCAGGCTGTAGTGGCCAGTGGAAACGAACGGTACGGCGACTTTCTTGCCGACCAGGTCCTGCGGGGTCTTGATGCTGTCGCGAGCGACCAGCGCCTCACCGGCACCAATCTGCGTGGCGATCAGGAAGGTCTCGACCGGCAGCTTGCGGGTGGCAGCCGCGGCCAGTGGGCTGGAACCCAGGTAGCCGATCTGCACGTCGCCGCTGGCCACTGCGGTGATCACGTCGGCGCCGTTGTCGAATTTGCGCCAGTCGATGCTGGCCTTGCTGGCCTTTTCGTAGTCGCCATCCACCTGGGCCACTTTGGCTGGGTCAACGGTGGTCTGGTAGGCCACGGTCAGGTCGGCAGCCTGGGCTAACCAGCTGGTGCTGGCGAGGGTCAGGGCAGCGAACAGGCGCAGCGGAGCGTGCGGGATCATGGTTGAACCTCTCGTCAGGCAATTGGGGGCTGGATGACGAGAAGGCTAAATGATCTAATAAAGTTAAAATAAATAACTTTTTTGCATTAGCTTAGGAGACAAATGCTTTAAGCGGCTGGGCGCTCTGACGCGGTGGTTTCGCTCAATGGCGAAATCAGCGGAGCCTGCTAGGCTTTTTCGTCCCTATAGAACGATACGGTATTAGGTTATGAGCAAACGTTTGCAAATAACCAAAAGTTATGAATTGTGCGGCTGCTACAACGAATGGCAGTAAAGGTTCCAACCATATTCCGTAAAAATCTTACGAATTCATAAAACGGTCATTTTGGATTTATAGGATTGTCATTATCCTGTAGCGCAGGTGGCGTCTTAGACCAAAGTCGCGAAACGTTTAGAAACGATTGACTTAATGGTCACGCTTTGGGACTAAATCGCCAATCCACGGTGAGCGGGGCAGCAGACCCTTCCGCCAGAGATACACAAGAATTAGAACGTAGAGGAGCAAAACATGTACAAGTCCAGCCTGGCTCTGGCCGTGGCACTGGGGGTTCTCGCCCAACAAGCAGGCGCTGCCGGTTTCGTTGAAGACAGCAAACTGTCGCTCAGCTCGCGCACCATGTACTTCAACAACGACAACCGTGACGGCGGTGCAGACAACCGCGAATCGGGTCAGGGCTTCAAGCTCGACTACATCTCCGGCTTCACCGAAGGCACCGTTGGTTTTGGTGTCGATGCCCAGGCCCTGTGGGGTATCCACCTGGACGGTGGCCGTGGCAAGCACCCTGACAACAGCAGCTTCTTCCCAAGCGACACCGACGGTTCGGCTGTGAGCCAGTGGGCGCGTGTTGGCGCCAACGCCAAGGCCCGCTTCTCGAAGACCGAGGTGCACTTCGGTAGCGCCCTGGCGCCGAACCTGCCGATCCTGGTCTCCAACGATGGCCGTCTGCTGCCGCAAACCTTCGAGGGTGGCACCATCCAGTCGAAGGAAATCGACAACCTGACCATCAACGCCGGTCAGCTGACCCACGCCATGGGCCGTGCGTCGAGCAACCGTACGGGTCTGTCGGTCAACGGTGGTACCCAGGACAGCAACAAGTTCCGTTACGGCGGCCTGGACTACAAGCTCACCAAAGACCTGACCCTGCAGTACTACTACTCGAACCTGGAAGACTACTACAAGCAGCACTTCCTGGGCCTGACCCACGTGTTCCAGATCGACCAGGACCAGTCGTTCAAGACTGACCTGCGTTACTTCGACAGCAGCAGCGACGGCAAGAACGGCGAAGCCGGCTACCGCTTCAACAACAACGGTGGCTACGCCAAGAACACTGGCGAGGTCGACAACAAGACCTGGTCCGCGATGTTCACCTACACCCTGGGTGGCCACTCGCTGATGCTCGGCCACCAGCGCGTCAATGACGACGGTGGCTTCGTCTGGTTGAACCAGGGCAGCGTGGTTGACGGCAACGGCCGCAACGAAGGCGCCGGTGGTTCCAGCTTCTACCTGTTCACCGACAGCATGATCAACCAGTTCGCCAAGGCCGGTGAAAACACCACCTTCGGTCAGTACGCCTACGACTTCGCTCGCCTGGGCGTGCCGGGCCTGAAAGCCTCGGTTGCCTACCTGAAAGGTGAAGACGGCAAGAACGCCGTTGGCGGCGGTACTTTCAGCGAATGGGAACGTGACGCTCGCGTCGACTACGTTATCCAGGAAGGCACCTTCAAGGGCCTGGGCGCCAGCCTGCGTCACGGCGTATACCGTGGCACCGGCACCAGCTCGCTGGCTGACCAGGATCAGACCCGTCTGATCTTCAACTACACTTACAACTTCCTGTAAGCCGTAGCTGAACAAGAAGCCTCGCCTAGTGCGAGGCTTTTTTGTGCCTGCACATTCGTATGCATTATGGTTATAAATAAATCGTTATTTATTCTTTTTGTTTTTAACCGAATGCAGGCACATTGAACCCATACGGTACAGAACCCAGCCAAGGAGCCGCAGCCCATGAGCCTCAAACTCGGCGATATCGCCCCCGATTTCGAACAGGATTCCAGCGAAGGCAAGATCCGCTTCCACGAGTGGCTGGGCAATAGCTGGGGGGTGTTGTTCTCTCACCCGGCCGACTTCACCCCGGTGTGCACCACCGAGCTGGGCCTGACGGCCAAGCTCAAAGACGATTTCGCCAAGCGTGGGGTCAAGGCCATCGCCCTGTCGGTGGACCCGGTGGACTCGCACCACCGTTGGATCGAGGACATCAACGAAACCCAGAACACCGTGGTCAATTTCCCGATCATCGCCGACGCCGACCGCAAGGTATCCGACCTGTACGACCTGATTCACCCGAACGCCAGCGACACCCTGACCGTGCGCTCGCTGTTCGTCATCGACCCGAACAAAAAGGTGCGCCTGACCATCACCTATCCGGCCAGTACCGGGCGCAACTTCAACGAAATCCTGCGAGTGATCGATTCGCTGCAGTTGACCGACAACCACAAGGTCGCCACGCCAGGTAACTGGCAGGACGGCGACGAGGTGGTGATCGTGCCTTCGCTCAAAGATGAGGAAGAGATCAAGCAGCGCTTCCCCAAAGGTTACCGGGCGGTCAAACCCTATCTGCGGCTAACCCCTCAGCCAAATCGCTAATGGATTCCTCGTTGCATCGCTCTTAGCCAAGCAGGGATTTTCGGGCCGTTTCGACGGCCCTTTTTTATGCCTGCAGGCTTTTTGAGGCCTAGGGCTGCTGCGCAGCCCATCGCGACACAAGGCCGCTCCTACATGCAGGTCGCGGTCCTTTGTAGGAGCGGCCTTGTGTCGCGATGGGCCGCAAAGCGGCCCTAAGATCTCAAACCCTACAAAGCACTTTATGGAATAAACAAATGAAAAAATATGATTTCTAGATATATATGCCAGCTGTTAATGTCTGCTCCAACAGAACACAAGGAAGCGCTGCAATGCTGGTGGTATCAATCGGTGGTAGCCCAAGTTCCCGTTCACGCTCCGGCGTGCTGCTCGAGCGTTCGCGCCAGTGGCTGCAGAACCGTGGCGTTGAAGTGGTGACCTTCCAGGTGCGTGACTTCCCCGCCGAAGACTTGCTGCATGCCCGTTTCGACAGCCCGCAGGTGCAGCACTTCCAGCAACTGGTGGCCCAGGCCGATGGCCTGATCGTTTCTACCCCGGTGTACAAGGCATCGTTCGCCGGGGCATTGAAGACACTGCTCGACCTGCTGCCCGAACGCGCATTGGCCCACAAGATCGTGTTGCCAATCGCCACCGGTGGCAGCATCGCCCACATGCTGGCGGTGGATTACGCATTGAAGCCGGTGCTGTCGGCACTCAAGGCGCAAGAGACCCTGCAAGGGATCTTCGCCGACGACAGCCAGGTTGCCTACGCAGAAGGCGCCCGGCCGGCACAGTTGGTACCCGCACTTGAAGAGCGCCTGCACGACTCGCTGGAAACCTTCCACGTTGCCCTGGCCCGCCGGCCGCGCCCCGTGGCGCCTGGCGTACTGAACGAACGCTTGATCAGCGCTCGCTGGAGCATCTGAACGGCACTACCCGCTACACCACCTTACTCGCCCGACAACGAGGCAAGCAGGTGCAACCCGAACCTCATTCGCACAGGAGAGCGCCATGCGCACTGTCTTCTTGCGTCGCGGTCTGGTCGCCCTGTTTGCGGCGGCTGTGTCCTTCGGCGCCATTACTCAAGCCCAGGCCGAAAGCCTGCGTATCGGTTACCAGAAATACGGCACCTTGGTGCTGCTCAAGGCCAAGGGCACGCTGGAGAAGCGCCTGGCCGAGCAGGGCGTGCAGGTGCAGTGGACCGAATTCCCCGGTGGCCCGCAGCTCCTCGAAGGGCTCAACGTCGGGTCCATCGATTTCGGCGTAACAGGCGAAACCCCGCCCGTGTTCGCCCAAGCCGCTGGTGCCGATCTGCTCTACGTGGCCTACGAGCCGCCTGCGCCGCACAGCGAGGCGATTCTGGTGCCGAAGGGCTCGCCGATCCAGTCGGTGAAGGACCTCAAGGGCAAAAAAGTCGTTCTCAACAAAGGCTCCAACGTGCACTACCTGTTGGTGCGCGCCCTGGAAGACGCCGGCCTCAAATACAGCGATATCCAGCCGGTCTACCTGCCCCCGGCCGATGCCCGCGCGGCGTTCGAGCGTGGCAGCGTCGATGCCTGGGTGATTTGGGACCCTTACCAGGCCGCCGCCGAACAACAGCTGCAAGCGCGCACCCTGCGTGACGGCAAGGGCCTGGTCGACAACCATCAGTTCTACCTGGCCACCCGCAACTACGCGACCCAGCACCCGGCAGTGATCAACACGGTGATCGAGGAAGTGCGCGCCGTGGGCGAGTGGTCCCAGGCCAACCCGCAGGAAGTGACCGACCAGGTCGCACCGCTGCTCGGCCTGCCCGCCGACATCACCCTGACCTCGGTCAAGCGTCAAGGCTATGGTGCCGCGCCACTGACGCCAGAGGTAGTGGCTGCGCAACAGAAGATCGCCGACACCTTCCAGGCGCTCAAGCTGATACCCAAGCCGCTGAGCATCAAGGACGTGATCTGGACACCCCCGGCCAAGGTCGCTAGCGCGCCTTGATTGTTTCGCCTGTGCCGGGGCGACGCTCCGGCTTGAGCCACCCTTGAGGAGACAACTCCAATGAGCCTTAACATTTTCTGGTTCCTCCCAACCCACGGTGACGGCAAGTACCTGGGCACTTCCGACGGCGCTCGTGCGGTCGATCACGGTTACCTGCAGCAGATTGCGCAGGCCGCCGACCGCTTGGGCTTTGGTGGGGTGCTGATCCCTACCGGCCGTTCCTGCGAGGACTCCTGGCTGGTGGCAGCGTCGCTGATCCCGGTGACACAGCGACTGAAGTTTCTCGTGGCCCTGCGCCCGGGCATCATTTCGCCGACCGTAGCGGCCCGCCAGGCGGCAACCCTGGATCGCCTGTCCAATGGCCGTGCGCTGTTCAACCTGGTAACCGGTGGCGACCCTGACGAGCTGGCCGGTGACGGCCTGCATCTGAACCACCAGGAGCGCTACGAAGCCTCGGTCGAGTTCACCCGTATCTGGCGCAAGGTGCTGGAAGGCGAAAACGTCGATTACGACGGTAAACACATCCAGGTAAAGGGCGCCAAGCTGCTCTACCCACCGATTCAGCAACCACGTCCGCCACTGTATTTCGGCGGTTCGTCCGAGGCCGCACAGGACCTGGCCGCCGAACAGGTCGAGCTGTACCTGACCTGGGGCGAGCCACCGAGCGCCGTTGCTGAAAAAATCGCCCAAGTGCGTGAAAAAGCTGCTGCCCAAGGCCGCGAAGTGCGCTTCGGTATCCGCCTGCATGTGATCGTGCGGGAAACCAACGAAGAAGCCTGGGCTGCCGCCGACCGCCTGATCTCGCACCTGGACGATGACACCATCAGCCGCGCCCAGGCCTCGCTGGCGCGCTTCGACTCGGTGGGCCAGCAGCGCATGGCTGCCCTGCACGGCGGCAACCGCGACAACCTGGAAGTCAGCCCCAACCTGTGGGCGGGTGTCGGGCTGGTACGTGGTGGGGCGGGAACCGCGCTGGTAGGCGATGGCCCGACTGTGGCGGCGCGGGTCAAGGAATATGCCGAGCTGGGTATCGATACCTTCATCTTCTCCGGTTATCCACATCTGGAAGAGTCGTACCGCGTGGCCGAACTGCTGTTCCCGCACCTGGATGTGCAGCGCCCGGAGCAACCAAAGACCGGTGGTTACGTGAGCCCGTTCGGCGAGATGGTGGCCAACGACATCCTGCCCAAGTCCGTATCGCAGAGCTGAGGGCCGGGCCATGAGTCGTGCAACTTCCTCCAACCTGGCCCAGCGCCTGGCGCCCTGGGCGTTGCCGGTGCTGCTGTTGGCAGCCTGGCAGCTGGCGGTCAGTGCTGGCTGGCTGTCGACGCGCATTCTGCCGGCGCCCAGCGCAGTGGTCAGCGCCGGTGTCGAGCTGGTGCGCAGCGGCGAAATCTGGACCCACCTGGCCATCAGTGGCTGGCGTGCCGGGCTGGGCTTCGTCATCGGCGGCAGCATCGGCCTGGTGCTGGGCTTCATCACCGGCCTGTCGAACTGGGGCGAACGCCTGCTCGACAGCTCGGTGCAGATGATCCGCAACGTGCCGCACTTGGCGCTGATCCCACTGGTGATCCTGTGGTTCGGTATCGACGAGTCGGCAAAGATCTTCCTGGTCGCGTTAGGCACGTTGTTCCCGATCTACCTGAACACCTACCACGGCATCCGCAACGTCGACCCGGCGCTGGTGGAAATGGCACGCAGCTACGGCTTGTCCGGCTTCGGCCTGTTCCGCCAGGTGATCCTGCCGGGGGCGCTGCCTTCGATCCTGGTGGGCGTGCGCTTCGCTCTGGGCTTCATGTGGCTGACGTTGATCGTTGCCGAAACCATCTCGGCCAACGCCGGTATCGGTTACCTGGCAATGAACGCCCGTGAGTTCCTGCAGACCGACGTGGTGGTGCTGGCCATCGTTCTGTATGCCGTGCTCGGCAAACTCGCCGACCTCGCCGCTCGTGGCCTGGAACGCGTGTGGCTGCGTTGGCACCCAGCCTACCAAGTGGCCAAGAAGGAGGGCGCATGACCGTGCTCAAGGAACAGCCGCCACGCCTGTTGCGTGGCATCCCGCTGGCCTCCAATGGCCTGCGCAAAACCTTTGGCCAGCGCGAAGTGTTGAAGGGCATCGACCTGCACATTCCGGCCGGCCAGTTCGTGGCCATCGTCGGCCGCAGCGGCTGCGGCAAGAGCACCTTGCTGCGGCTGCTGGCCGGGCTCGACCAGCCCACAGCCGGCCAGTTGCTGGCCGGCGCTGCGCCGCTGGAAGAGGCTCGCGAAGAGACTCGCCTGATGTTCCAGGACGCACGCCTGCTGCCATGGAAGAAGGTAATCGACAACGTTGGCCTTGGCCTGTCTGGCGATTGGCGCCCGCGTGCGCTGGATGCATTGGAGGCGGTAGGCCTGGCCGATCGCGCCAATGAATGGCCGGCAGCCCTCTCGGGTGGCCAGAAGCAGCGCGTGGCGTTGGCCCGCGCCTTGATTCACCAGCCGCGCCTGCTGTTGCTGGATGAGCCGCTCGGCGCGCTGGATGCATTGACCCGTATCGAGATGCAGCAATTGATCGAACGCCTGTGGCGTCAGCATGGCTTCACCGTGCTGCTGGTCACCCACGACGTCAGTGAGGCGGTTGCCGTGGCTGACCGGGTGATCCTGATCGAGGACGGCGAAGTCGGGCTCGACCTCACCGTCGACCTGGCGCGGCCTCGGGCGCGTGGTTCACACCGCCTGGCGGCACTGGAAAGCGAAGTGCTCAACCGTGTTCTGTCGGCCCCGGGCACTGCGCCCGAGCCGGATCCTGTAGCCCCTCTGCCCACGCAGTTGCGTTGGGCGCACTGAATGACCCACTTACCAGACTGAAGCCATAGAGAAGGAATAACATCATGACCATCAAAGCCATCAACGTCCGCAACCAGTTCAAAGGCACCGTGAAAGAAATCCTCGAAGGGCCAGTATTGTCGGAAATCGACGTGCAGACGGCCTCGGGTATCGTTACTTCGGTCATCACCACCCGCTCTGTAAAGGAGCTGGAGCTGCAGGTTGGCAGCGAAGTGATTGCCTTTGTGAAGTCGACTGAAGTGTCCATTGCCAAGTTGTAAGCATTCACCCCCAGGGCTGTTTTGCAGCTCTGGGGGTGATGTATTGTCAGCTGGCCGGCCGCAGGTTGCCGAATAGCCTGTTGGCTTGTGCCTCGCTCATGCTGCCACGCCACGCGCCTTCCCCGATGTCGCGTTCACTGGCCAGTTTCAGGTGACCTGCTTCAAGCCGAGTGAAGCCTTGTGCCGGTTGCTGGCGGAAGTGAAAGTGCGCGTACCACAATGGCTGCTGGGTACCCAGGTCATTGATGCGGTACTCCTCCAGGTATTCGACAGGGTTGCCCTTGCGGTCCGTCTTCGGCTTCAGTGTGCGTGACCAAACGATTTCCACTTCATTCTGTTCAAGCAGGTCTTCCAGATAGCCCACGGTGGGTTTGCCGGTTGCTTTGGTCTGGGCCGTTCGTAGCTGGCGACCAAATGCTTGTACCTGCTGGGCGGTCGTTTCCAGCCTATGCGTCAGCGCGGTTTGCTCTGGGTTGAGCGTGCCACCTGCTTTCTGCCGAATCCTGTCGGCGATGAAACGCAGTTGCTGTGCATGGCCTTGAGCGATGTCCTCCAGGTCGACGGGCACTGCTTGAGGTGTCTGGTACTGGCGCAACCGGGTTTGTTGCCTCGGGATATCGTCCAGCCGGGCAGTAGCGGTTTCCACAAGGCTCGACATCGTCTCGGTGGGGGCCGCACGCTCGGGCGTGGATAACAGCCATTCTCCCGCCTCGTTCCTGGCATAAACCGTATGAGGTTGATCCGAGTTGGGGTGGTTGATGCGCATGCGTGTCTGCCCCCGTTCGACGTACTCGTTGCCGATAAGCGGCCCCTCGGCGGTTTCGAACAGGCGTGGACGGCTTGGACCGCGAGCGGGCTGTACCGCAGGGCGCTGCCGGTTTGCAGTGACGCTATTGAGACTATCCTCAATATCGCTGACAAGCTGGCGCATCAACTGGCGCAACGAGCGTGTTTCGTTGGTCGACAGCAAGTCCTGGAACGTGTCTTGCCATGCGGTTACATGGCCAATAAAGCGCGTATAGCGGCCTTGCACGCTGGCCAGGAAGGTGCGCTCCTGAGCTCGGCTAAGGCCGGCCCTTTGTAGTTGAAGATGGCTGAAAAGCGTGCTGCGCAAGGCTGCCCCCTGTTCGTTGAAGTGCGCCATGAATGCCGCCATTTGTGGGTGTTCAACGGCGTTTGCGGTGAACAGTGTCGACGACAGGATGGACGCTCGAACGAGCCGGGTATTGGCTACATCGAGGGTCAGGCCCGTGCCTGTGACTTTTGCCAGGTAATCGGTCAGTGCTTTGCCCTGCAATTGGTTGCACCTGGCATGATGACGAATGGCCAGGCGCTCCACCTCCTGCAGCGTTTCGATCATTTCCTGGTTCGCCCGCAGCGAGTCCTGCGTGGCGCGCCTCACCACATGGGTGGGTACCGAGGGCAGTGGCAGGGCCTGGATGGCACTGGTTGCACGCATTGACTGTTGCGTGGCCAAGGTGAAGCGGTCGGCCACCAGATGCATATCGAGTACGCTCATCTCACTGATGTTGGCCTCGCACAGTGAGGTGAACCGGGTGTAGTCCGATCTGCTCAGCGTCGAGCGCTGCTCCTTGAGGCGAGCAAGGCTGCGCGCATTGAACTCGATGTTCTGCATCAACTCATCGCTCAGCTGCTGGCGTGCATTGGCGATTACTGCCTGCTGAGCGTCGCTCAGTGCCCCCCCTTCGGCCACTACTCGCTTGGCCGAGCGGTAGGCCTCATGTTTTGCGCGCATGCGTGTGACGATGCGTTTCAGTTCGTCGTTGATGTCGTGTGCCAGCGCCATGCCGGTCAACTGCTGGGGTTGGCGGCGAAGCAGCACACGCCAGTAGGCAACACCATTCTCGTAAAGGGTGGTAAGTACGCCGCCGCCGCCCGCTAGGCCATTGTCGACCAGCAAGCCGCTCAGCCTGCCTGGTGTCCCCCAAACGCCCTGCTCACTCAGGCGCACGGGTTGCCGATAGGTACGAAGACCCTGTGGCTTGAGCCTCCAGGTGAAGTAAGCGGGGTCCCAGGTCACTGCATACCAGGCGTTGTTGCGGGAAATATAGCGTTGTCCTGTGGCCACATGCTCGAACACGCCAGCACCCTGCGGCAGTGTGGAACGCACCATTGGGCCAGCAGGCAATCCTGCTTCATAACCGGTGAACGGGCTAGGAGGCGCCTTGCGAGTACTGGTAATTGGCCGCAGCGGATCAAGGCGCTGGCGTCGCTGGGTAAGCAGACGCGCTGCAGTTGCAGGGTTGCGTTGGCTGGCTGCCAACGGCGCGAGCGTGAGGATGGCGTCGGTCAGCGATTGCAGCAGGCTGACCAGGTGTTGGATGCCTGTCTCCAGGTTGCCCTTGGCAAAAGCCGTGATCGCAGCATTCGCCGTGTGCCAGCCATCGTACAGCGCCAAGGCCGTGCCTGCGCCGGGCAACAGGCCAAGCACGAGCCTCAGCCCCAGGAAGAAGTAACGATCGAAAACGTCGGGCGCTGCAAGCACCATGTCGGCCTGGCTGCGCGACGTCGCGCGGTGGCTGCGGATGAGGTCGCCCATGTCCTGACGGCACTCATGCGTGGGCAAGGTTTCCGAGCGCGACGCGCCCATCTCTATGAACACCCGGAAGCCCTGTTGCAGCGCAGTGTTGATGTAACTTTCATGATGGTCTGGGTTGCCGGACTGGGCCTGGGTTGCGAGGTAGCGGGCCATCTTCGGGTCCAGCGCCATGCGCTGTAACGCCTCGCACGCTGCGCTGGTGCTGGCATGCTGGCTAACGACACTGCCATTGGGCGCGCCAGGCATGTACAACAGCACTGGGCCATTGGCGTCTGTTATGACATGTATGGCCGACAACCCCACACTGTCGCTGGAGCCGTCTGCTGCGGTTCCTGGCCTAAGCACCAGGGACAGGTATTGAACCGTTCTGGCAGAAACAGCATTGACCTGTTCGCGGCAGAAGGTTTCCAGCAGTCGCTGCCCATCAGCATCGAGGCTGGCCGGTTTGCACAGTGCCAACAAGCGCAGCCGATACGCGTAGGGAGCACGAAGCGTTTCGTGGCGCCACTCAACTTGCCAAGGGGTTTCTTGCTCGAAGCCCAGGTATGCATTGACGATGCGGTTTTCATAGCTGCCGGCGGCGTCTAGCCGGGTGATCAGCTCGGCAATGTAAGCGGGCGTGAGTGCTTGCTGCAGCGTCGGGTGGGTGGCCGGATCGAGCGTGATGATTGCATTATCCAGCAAGAGCCGTCGCTCATCGTCAAGCGCCACGAGGATGAAAGATTCAAGGCTGACATCACTGCGCGCCTCGCTGAACACTGGCACGTCGCGTGAACCTGCGCCGCCCGCTGCGGATTGGCCGGTCACTTGCTTTTTTACCGTGACACTGTTGGCAATGTTCAGGGTTATGTTCGGCATGGTCTGGAGGCCGAACTCATTGCACACGTGGTGTTCCAGCATGTGCCATGTGAACTGCTGGCGCGATGGCAGGCTTACTTTCAGCAGTTCACCCGCGGCGCGGACGGCGTCTTGGTATGCGCTCACCTGGGCAATCAATTCGGTGAGCTCATCGGCACCAAGGTGCTGCAGTGGCATGAGAAGTGTCTGGACACGGCTGCTGCGGTTCAGCTCAGCGAACCGCTCCAAGGCGATGGCCCTGGCCTGGTTCTCACTCATGCACAGCCGCTGCCGGGCTTGCTCTCGTGATGTGTTCGCGGGTAGTGACTCGACGATGGTTTGCACGCAGTGCTGCATGAAGTGCGCGGGAATGGGCGTTTGATCGAGTGTGACTGCGGGCGCATTGGAGAGTGCCTCTAGCAGTTGCACCGCATCCGCTGCGTGCACCGAGTCCAGTATCGCGTCTGGCCAGGCGCCGCACAGCGTTGCCAGCAGGTGTCTGGTGAGCGTGGCTTCATCCTCGAAAGCCATCAGGCCACCCTGTTGACCGGGGCGGTATAGCAGCAGTGAATAGTCCAAGGTGTCGTCAGTGTCCCCGACGGCTGCGCGGAATGTCATGTAGCCAGATAGCGCCCAGCTACGATCACCGGTGCCCAGCATGAGGGTGCTGGCTTGCACAGGGCGCTGGAGGCTTGGCCTGGGTCTGTCAACGAGCGCTTCCACCCAGCCCAGGTGGGTGGCTGAAAGCTCACCCATGGCGTGCTGCAAGCATGCCTCCAGCAGCAAGCCCTGAGATAGTTCATGGCTGATTCGCGCTATGCGAGTCTGTTCCTCATGAGGCGCTTGCCAGTCATCGGCAGCGACTTGGTCGGGAAGCTCCAGCAGGAAGAGGTTCAGCGAATCCTGAAGCTTAACCAACTGCTCCAGTTGCTCTCGCAGCCAGGTAACTTCCACCGAGGAGGGCTCTGTATCGTCTCCCAGATACTGCTCTAGCAGTGCTTCCTGGCGCTCGATGCGCTGCCGCCGCCAGCTTGTCGGCAGGTACTGCTCAAGGCTGTCAAAATGCAGCTCTTCGTTCGCCAGTGCGGCATCGGCAGCGATCAGGTCGTCAATGGTGTTGTCGGTCGTGGCGTCGAGGGAATCTGAAATGATCGAACCTCGCTGTGCTTCCCAATCCTGCAGGTCACTCCAATCCAGGGGCTGAGTTGCAGGCTCTTTGCTGGCCTTGAATAAAAAATGGTCGGAAATTGCCTGGATGCGCAGCAGGTGCTCATCCAATAACACGCTGAAGCCATCGTTCGCGATCGGTGAGACGATGACGTTTTCGTTCGAGCCCGTGGTGATCGAATACCTCGGATCTGACCAGAACCAGAAATGGTTCTGATGCACCCAGTTGCGCAGGCTTTGCTGATTGTCGAACGTCAGTAGCGGGGTTTGCGCGCCCGGCCTGTACATCAGCCAGCGTGAACCTTTCGGCTGAGGTGCAATCAGCAATGCCGCCGTGCTGGTAAGGCTCGCGCCATTAGGAAGCTGGCAGTCCAGTTGAGCATATTGCAAGTCAGGCTGATGGCCTTGTTGCCAGTTATCGATGTCCAGTTTGCCGGTGCCAAACGCCATATCCAGGTTGCTCTTAAAGTGTTGGCGCAGCAGGTTGCTTGCATGTTTTTGGCGCGAGAGGGTTGTACCCGGCATCCGGCCGTTCCAGTAGTCATGGGTGGCTTGAAAGTGGGCTGCATTCACTACAGGGCCGAGTTCGCTGAGCCAGTCACTGCCAGCCCATTTCGTTTGCGCCTGTGAGTCGTCCAACCCCCATGTGGTCCACGTCGTATAGGCGGTGGCGAATAGTGGGCTGGCCAGCAGGCGTGCGGCAAAAGTCATCAGGGTGACCTGGCTGTCGCCGTCTTGCAGCCCGCAGGTGTAGGGGTCGATGCCGAGGTGAGCGTGTAGCGTGGCTTGCAGTGTTTGTTTCACGGTGGGGGCACCGTTCAACAGGTTGCGTAATGCAGTGGCGGCACGACGCTGCGCGGGTCTGGCTGCCTCCAGCATGTTGCCTCTGCCGGCTAGCTGGCGGTCGAAGGTGTCTGTGTCTGTCAGGGGTAATGCTTTGACGTAATCGGTTTGCGAACTGCTGGCTGTGGGCATGAGCAATGGTCTCTTTGAGGGGGCGCGCTAGCGCAAGCCTCATTGAAACGATCACTTGGTTGTGCTGGGTGGTAGATGTTTAGGGTCAGGCGCCATTGCGCTTGGGCAGGAAGGGGGGCAGGTAGAGTGACAGGTAGGCTTCGAACACGCGCATGCCTTCTTCCGCCATGCGCGGCGTGATCTGTTCGAACAGCTGCATTGAGCGAGCGTAGACACGGTCGCTCAGCTCCATGGCCAGCGCGAACACATCCACATCGCCCGGCATCGCCGGCAGCTGGAAATGCCGGTCGAACAGGCTGTGCATCAGTTCGCCCAGTTCCATATCGTGCTGGCGGTCAGCCTGCACCACTTCACTCAGCCCGTGCTGGGCGAGGATCAACTGGCGTGCAGCAGCATCTTCGTTGTAGATGGCGAGCATGCGTTGCTCGATCAGCCGCGACAGTTGGTGCCAGGTCGTGAAGGCAAGGCTGTCGATGGGGGCACTCAAGGCCTCGCGAAACGCACGGTGTACGTCGGCCGTCAGTGCTTCCAGCAACGCAGGTACGCTGGCGAAGAAGTGATACACCGACGACGGTGGAATCTGTGCCCGCTCGGCAACGCTGTAGATGGACAGTGCCGCTACCCCTTGTTCGGCCAGCAGCTCGCGCGCAGCCGCCAGGATCGCTTCGATCCTGGCTTGGCTGCTGGCGCGCGGTTTGCGTGGGGTGGCGGTGCGGTTCATCAGTTGCTGATTGCCAGGATGCTGGCCTGGTAAGCACCGACGAACAGGTCAAAGTCGCCGACTTCGTCTTGCTCCAGCTCTGATTGCCTGGCAAGCGACTCGCGGGCCAGCGTTTCGAATGCCTGCTGCTTTTCGCTGCTCAGCGGTTGCTCGCGGAATGTTTCGGCGTGGATACGGCTTTGGCGCAGCGAGAACTGGACGAAACTTTCGTCATGTTCGGTCATGCGTGCCAGCACCTGGGCCGATGGGGTCAGCGAGGTATCGTCGACCTTGGCCTGCTGGGCATCCAGGGCTTTGGCGTGGGCTTCGCCACCTTGGGCCTGGTCGAGCAGGTCGGCCAACTGGCGGATACGCTCGATCAGCTCGCTGGCCCAGTCTTTCAGGCCGATAGGCTGGCCATCGCGGTGCAGCTCGAGCCCCGGACGACGGCCTTCCTTGACCACGGTCAAGAAGTTGTCGGTGCACTGGCCGCACTCGCCGTTGTCCAGCTGCGGGCTTTCTTCCAGGGCGCAGAACAGCAGGAACGCATCGAGGAAGCGCGCTTCGGTCAGGTCGATGCCCACGGGCAGGAACGGGTTGATGTCCAGGCAACGCACCTCTACATACTGCACGCCCCGCGAGGTCAGGGCCTGGATCGGCCGTTCGCCGGTGTAGGTGACGCGCTTGGGGCGAATGTTCGAGTAGTACTCGTTTTCGATCTGCAGGATGTTGGTGTTCAGCTGCACCCACTCGCCGTCCACATGCGTGCCGACTTCAACGTAAGGCGGGTAGGGCGTGCCCACTGCTTTGCGCAGGCTGTCGGTGTAGCTGGCCAGGTTGTTGTAACACGGCGTAAGGCCGGCCTGGGCGTTGCTCTGGTAGCCCAGGTCGCTCATGCGCAGGCTGGTGGCGTAGGGCAGGAACAGGGTCTCGGCGTCCAGCTCTTCGAGCTGGTGCGGGCGGCCACGCAAAAAGCCTTTGTCCAGGGCCGGCGAGGCGCCGAACAGGTACATCAGCAGCCAGCTGTAGCGGCGGAAGTTGCGGATCAGCGCGATGTAGGCCGACGACTGGTAGTCGCGGTCGTCTTCAGTGCTGCCTTCGGCTTCGCGCAGCAGGGGCCAAAGCGCCTCGGGCAGCGAGAAGTTGTAATGGATACCGGCAATGCACTGCATGGTGCGGCCGTAGCGAAGGGCCAGGCCCTTGCGGTAGACGTGCTTGAGCTTGCCGATGTTCGAGGTGCCGTACTCGGCGATCGGGATGTCCTCCTCGGCCGGTAGCGTGCACGGCATCGACGGGCTCCACAGGTATTCGTCGCCCAGCTTGCTGTAGACGAAACGGTGGGTCTCTTCGAGGCTTTCGAGCACCTTGGCCGGGTCGGGCAGGGCTGGGGTGATGAACTCCAGCAGCGACTCGGAATAATCGGTGGTGATCTGCTCGTTGGTCAGCGCCGATCCCAGTGCGTCTGGATGCGGGGTCTGGGCCAGGCGACCTTCGTCGGTCACGCGCAGGCATTCGCGCTCAATGCCGTGCAGGCACTGCTTGAGCAGGGGGAGATTGGCGCCGAGCAGGCTCAGGCGGCGGTTGAGGAGGTCGCTCAAGATGTATTCCTTCACGCGTCAGTCGCCCCAATATGGGGGTAGAGATAACGGTCTACAAGGGTAGGAAGAAAGGAACTGGCGTTGTCGCCTGGTTTACGCGGATCCAGCAGTGCCAGCGCACTGCTGAAAATACCGCAGATACGGCTTGGTGAGCTAGAGAACCGCGAAGGTTCCTTGCGCTTTTGCCACCAGCTTGTCGCCCTGGACTACGTCAGCGTCGACCACCAGGGTGCGCCGCCCGGCGTGCAGTACACGGGCGGTACACAGCACGTCACCGTCGCTGACGGCGCGCATGTAGTTGATCTTGCACTCGATGGTGACGCTTTGCTGGTCAAAGCCATGGCTGGCCGAGCAGGCCAGGCCCATGGCGATGTCCACCAGGCTGAAGATGGCCCCGCCGTGCAGCTTCTGGCCACGGTTGCGCAAATGCGGCTCGAGGGCCAGGGCCACCTCGGCAACACCGGTATCCAGGCGTTGCAGGCGGCAGCCCAGCAGTTGGCTGAAGGCGCTTTCGACGTATTCGCGCGGTACGTCCATCACTTCTTCTTCAACTGCTTGGCGTTGGCGAACAGGGAGGCCATGGCATTGTTGGCCGGTGCGGCAGTGGTGGTTTCACGCTGGCGCGGGGCCTGCTGCTGGCGGTTGCCGCCATTGCCACGATTGCCGCCACGGTTGCCTTCGACCTTTTCGCCGGGGGTGTCGCTCATGCGCATGGACAGGCCGACGCGCTTGCGCGGGATATCCACTTCCATGACTTTGACCTTGACCACATCGCCGGCCTTGACCGCTTCACGCGGGTCTTTGATGAACTTCTCCGACAGTGCCGAGATGTGTACCAGGCCGTCCTGGTGCACACCGATGTCGACGAAGGCGCCGAAGTTGGTGACGTTGGTCACCACGCCTTCCAGGATCATGCCGGGTTCGAGGTCCTTGAGGTCTTCGACGCCGTCCTGGAAGGTGGCGGTCTTGAACTCGGGGCGTGGGTCGCGACCAGGCTTGTCCAGCTCTTGCAGGATGTCGGTGACGGTCGGCAGGCCGAAGGACTCGTCGGTGAACTTCTTCGGGTCCAAACGCTTGAGGAAGCTGCTGTCGCCAATCAGCGAGCGAATGTCGCGCTCGGTGTCGGCGGCGATGCGCTGCACCAGCGGGTAGGCCTCAGGGTGCACCGCAGAGGCGTCCAGCGGGTTGTCGCCGTTCATCACACGCAGGAAGCCGGCGGCTTGCTCGAATGTTTTTTCACCCAGGCGGCTGACCTTTTTCAGCGCTGCACGGGTGGCGAAGGGGCCGTTGGCATCGCGGTGGGCAACGATGTTCTGTGCCAGCGTGGCGTTGAGGCCGGAGATACGGGTCAGCAGCGCCACCGAGGCGGTGTTCACGTCCACACCCACGGCGTTCACGCAGTCCTCGACCACGGCGTCCAGGCCACGCGCCAGTTTCAGCTGGGACACGTCGTGCTGGTACTGGCCGACACCGATGGATTTCGGGTCGATTTTCACCAGCTCGGCCAGCGGGTCCTGCAGGCGGCGAGCAATCGACACGGCACCACGGATCGACACGTCCAGGTCCGGGAACTCGCGGGCGGCCAGTTCCGAGGCCGAATACACCGACGCGCCGGCTTCGGAGACCATGATCTTGGTGATTTTCAGTGCTGGGTATTTTTTAACCAGCTCGGCCACCAGCTTGTCGCTTTCACGGCTGGCGGTGCCGTTGCCGATGGCGATCAGCTCCACCGAGTGCTTGGCGCACAGTGCAGCCATGATGGAAAGGGTGCGGTCCCAGTCGTTCTTCGGCGCGTGCGGGTAGACCGTGGTGTAGTCCAGCAGCTTGCCGGTGGCATCGACCACGGCGATCTTGCAGCCTGTGCGCAGGCCCGGGTCGAAGCCCAGGGTAGCACGTGGGCCAGCCGGGGCGGCCAGCAGCAGGTCGTGCAGGTTGTGGGCGAACACGTTGATCGCTTCGCCTTCGGCGTTGTCCCGCAGCTCGCCGAACAGGTCGGTTTCCAGGTGGGTATACAGCTTGACCTTCCAGGTCCAGCGCACCACTTCGCCCAGCCATTTGTCGGCCGGGCGGCCGCGGTTTTCGATGCCGACGTGGCTGCCGATCATCAGTTCGCATGGGTGCAGGGTACCGGGCAGCTCTTCGCCGACCTTGAGCGATGCGCTCAAAACACCTTCATTGCGCCCGCGGAAGATGGCCAGCGCACGGTGCGACGGCGCAGTGCGCAGCAGTTCGTCGTGGGCGAAGTAATCGCGGAACTTGGCGCCTTCTTCTTCCTTGCCGGCCACCAGGCGGGCGCTGAGCACGGCTTCCTGCTTGAGGAAACTGCGCAGCTTGTCGAGCAGGGCGGCGTCTTCGGCAAAGCGCTCCATCAGGATGTACTTGGCGCCTTCCAGTGCCGCCTTGACGTCGGCCACGCCCTTTTCGGCGTCGACGAAGCGTGCGGCTTCGCTTTCCGGTGCCAGGGTGGGGTCGTTGAACAGGCCGTCGGCCAGCTCGCCAAGGCCGGCTTCCAGGGCGATCTGGCCCTTGGTGCGACGCTTCTGCTTGTACGGCAGGTACAGGTCTTCGAGGCGCGTCTTGGTGTCGGCCAGCTTGATCTCGCGGGCCAGTTCCGGGGTCAGTTTGCCCTGCTCCTCGATGCTGGACAGGATGCTGGCGCGGCGCTCGTCGAGTTCGCGCAGGTAGCGCAGGCGTTCTTCCAGATGGCGCAACTGGGTATCGTCCAGGCTACCGGTCACTTCCTTGCGGTAACGGGCGATGAAGGGCACGGTCGAGCCTTCGTCCAACAGGCCCACGGCCGCCTCGACCTGCTGGGGGCGTACGCCCAGTTCCTCGGCGATACGGCTGTTGATGCTGTCCATGTAAACCACCTGACATTTGTGAATACGGGGGTCGCCTGTGGGCTTTTCGCCCGGCGGCGCTGGATGAAAGGCGCGCATTATACCCATCGCAAACGCCTTGCGGTGATGGCGCCCGGCCAGCCGGAACTGGCGCCGGGGGAAAAATCTGCTAACAATGCTCACGCAACGTGCAGCAATGGCTACGCCATAATGCGCGGCGAAATCAGAGGAGTTATTCATGACCGGCACGCCAAACACCGCTGAAGGTGACAAGATTCTCATCGTCGACGACGATCCGGGGCTGAGCAGCCTGCTGGAACGTTTCTTCACCAGCAAGGGCTACCGTGCCCGCGCGGTGCCCAACACCGAGCAGATGGACCGTCTGTTGCAGCGCGAAGTGTTCAACCTGGTGGTACTCGACCTGATGCTGCCAGGTGAGGATGGCCTGTCTGCGTGCAAGCGCCTGCGCCAGCAGAACAACCAGATCCCGATCATCATGCTGACCGCCAAGGGCGATGAGCTCAGCCGCATCAAAGGCCTGGAACTGGGTGCCGACGACTACCTGGGCAAACCCTTCAACCCGGACGAACTGATGGCGCGGGTCAAGGCTGTGCTGCGTCGCCAGGCGCCCAGCGTACCGGGTGCGCCGGGCAGCGAAGACGAGTCGGTCACCTTCGGCGACTACGAGCTTTCGCTGGCCACCCGCGAACTCAAGCGTGGCGACGAAGTGCACATGCTCACCACCGGTGAATTCGCCGTACTCAAGGCCCTGGTGATGCACGCCCGCGAGCCGTTGACCCGCGACAAGCTGATGAACCTGGCCCGTGGCCGTGAGTGGGATGCACTGGAGCGCTCCATCGACGTGCAGATCTCGCGCCTGCGCCGCATGATCGAACCGGACCCGTCCAAGCCGCGTTACATCCAGACCGTATGGGGCGTGGGCTACGTGTTCGTACCGGACGGAAACGCCGGTAAATGATGCCGCGCCCTTCATGAAAACACCGGTCTGGTTTCCGCAAAGCTTCTTCGCCCGCACCCTGTGGCTGGTGTTGATCGTCGTCCTGTTCTCCAAGGCGCTGACCCTGGTCTACCTGCTGATGAACGAGGACGTGCTGGTCGACCGTCAGTACAGCCACGGGGTGGCGCTGACCTTGCGCGCCTATTGGGCCGCCGACGAAGAAAACCGCGACAAGATCGCCGAGGCGGCAGGCCTTATCCGCGTGACCGGCTCGGGCGTGCCCGAAGGGGAGCAGCACTGGCCCTACAGCGAAATCTACCAACGGCAGATGCAGGCCGAACTGGGTGACGACACCGAAGTTCGGCTGCGCATTCACGCGCCGCCAGCGTTGTGGGTCAACGCGCCAAGCCTTGGGCCTGGTTGGCTGAAAGTGCCGCTGTACCCGCACCCGTTGCGTGGGCAGAAAATCTGGAACGTGCTGGGCTGGTTCCTGGCCATCGGCCTGTTGTCTACCGCTTCGGCGTGGATTTTCGTGCGCCAGCTGAACCAGCCGCTCAAGCGCCTGGTGTTTGCCGCTCGCCAGCTTGGCCAGGGGCGCAGTGTGCGCCTGCCGATCAGCGATACGCCCAGCGAGATGACCGAGGTGTACAAGGCCTTCAACCAGATGGCCGAGGATGTCGAGCAGGCCGGGCGCGAGCGCGAGCTGATGTTGGCTGGGGTTTCCCATGACCTGCGCACACCGCTGACACGTCTGCGGCTGTCGTTGTCACTGCTGAACAGCGACAGCGATTTGAGTGACGACATGGTCCGCGATATCGAGGACATGGACGCGATTCTCGATCAGTTCCTGGCGTTTATCCGCGATGGCCGTGACGAACCGGTGGAAGAGGTCGACCTGGCTGACCTGGTACGCGAGGTGGTGGCGCCGTACAACCAGCCACAAGAGCGCGTGCGCCTGTGCCTGGAGCCGATTCCACCGTTCCCGCTGCGCCGGGTTTCGCTCAAGCGCATGTTGGGCAACCTTATCGGCAACGCCTTGCACCATGCTGGCAAGGGGGTCGAGGTGGCGGCCTATGTGTCGGGTGACGAAAGTGCGCCGTACGTGGTGCTGAGCGTGCTGGACCGCGGCACCGGGATCGACGAGTCGGAGTTGGAAACCATCTTCAACCCGTTCATTCGAGGTGACCGGGCGCGGGGTGGCAAGGGCACAGGCCTGGGGCTGGCGATCGTCAAACGGATCGCGGCGCAGCATGGCGGGAATGTGGAATTGCGTAACCGGTCTGGTGGCGGGATCGAAGCGCGGGTCAGGCTGCCATTGGGGCTGCTGCTACCGCGTAATGCCGTGTGATTGCTGGGGCCGCAAAGCGGCCCCAAAAATCTCAGCCTTTGCCCTTGGTCCGGGTCTGATTCGGCCCGCCATTCTTCTCCAGGTGTTCGATGATCATCCCGGCCACGTTCTTGCCGGTGGTCACTTCAATGCCTTCCAGCCCCGGCGACGAGTTCACCTCCATCACCAGCGGCCCATGGTTGGAGCGCAGGATATCCACGCCCGCCACGCTCAGCCCCATCACCTTGGCCGCGCGAATCGCGGTAATCCGCTCTTCAGGGGTTATCTTGATCAGGCTGGCAACGCCACCACGGTGCAGGTTGGAGCGAAACTCGCCCGGCTTGGCCTGACGCTTCATCGAGGCAATCACCTTGTCGCCCACTACGAAGCAGCGAATGTCGGCGCCACCGGCCTCTTTGATGTACTCCTGAACCATGATGTTCTGTTTGAGGCCCATGAACGCTTCGATCACTGACTCGGCCGCCTGGGTGGTTTCGCACAGCACCACGCCGATGCCTTGAGTGCCTTCCAGCACCTTGATCACCAAAGGGGCACCGTTGACCATCTGGATCAGGTCGGGGATGTCGTCCGGCGAGTGGGCGAAGCCTGTGATCGGCAGGCCGATGCCGCGCCGCGACAACAACTGCAACGAGCGCAGCTTGTCGCGTGAGCGGGCAATGGCCACCGACTCGTTGAGTGGGTACACGCCCATCATTTCGAACTGGCGCAGTACTGCGCAGCCGTAGAAGGTAACCGAAGCACCGATGCGCGGGATCACCGCATCGAAGCCTTCCAGCGGCTTGCCGCGATAGTGGATCTGCGGCTTGTGGCTGGCAATGTTCATGTAGGCCCGCAGGGTATCGATCACCACCATTTCGTGGCCACGCTGGATACCGGCTTCGACCAGGCGGCGGGTGGAATACAGACGCGGATTGCGCGACAGCACAGCGATCTTCATGCAGCACCTGTGACAGGGGAAAGGGTGGCCGGGAAGGCCGGTTTGTCTTGTACGTATTTCAGGCCGGGGTTGACCACCAATTGGCCGTGTATGAGGGCCTTGGAACCAAGCAACAGGCGGTAGCGCATATTCTTGCGGCAGGCCAGGGTGAACTCCACCTCCCACACACCATCGCCCAGCGCCAGTGACGTGCGGATGACATAGCGGGTCTGGGCCTGGCCGTTGGAGCTTTTGATGGTTTTCATGGTGACCAGCGGCGCCTCGCAGCGGCGGTGACGCAGTTGCACCACCGAGCCCAGGTGCGCGGTGAAACGGACCCAGGGCTGGCCATCGCGCTCGAACGGTTCCACCTCTGTGGCGTGCAGGCTGGAGGTGCTGGCACCGGTGTCGATCTTGGCGCGCAGCCCGGCCACGCCGAGGTCAGGCAAGGCGACCCACTCGCGCAGGCCGATCACAGTCAAATGGTCAAATGTCTTCACGAAGCACACCCTGCGAATGAGGTGGTGAACTGTAAGCACGGCGGGGACTTTTTGCATCCGTATGTGAAGGTAGTACAGTTCGATGAAAGACAGAATCCGAGGTAACGGGATGGCACAAAAAGCCGAAGACGACGATAAGGTTCGTCTGGACAAATGGCTGTGGGCGGCGCGCTTTTACAAGACGCGAGCGCTGGCCAAGGCCGCGATCGAAAGCGGCAAGGTGCATTGCCGGGGCGAGCGATGCAAGCCGGGCAAAGAACCGCGGGTGGGCGACGAGTTCGTGCTGCGCACCGGGTTCGATGAACGTACTGTGGTGGTGAAAGCGTTGTCGGTGGTGCGGCGTGGGGCGCCAGAGGCGCAGACGCTGTACGAGGAAACCGAAGAAAGTGTGCGTCGCCGTGAGCAGGCGGCCGACCTGCGTAAGGCGGGGGCGATGGGGGTGACTACCGATGGCCGACCGACCAAAAAGCAGCGGCGGCAGATTCACCAGTTGCATGGGAGCTTTGAATAGCCGGGGCCGCTTTGCGGCCCATCGCGACACAATGGACCTGCGCACACCATTCGACGTGGAAGCGGCCTTGTGTCGCGATGGGCTGCGCAGCAGCCCCAGGGTTTAGCGGACTACCGCCAACTTGCCGACCAACGGTAACTTGGCCGCGATCGTGAACAGTGGCGCCGTCCAACGCATCAGCGCCTCGCTGCCCTTGGCCGCCAGCGGCGTGTAATAGCTCCAGCCCAACGCCAGCACCGCCATCAGTAAACCTCCAATGTAGTCATCCTGCCCCCAGTGAGCGCCCGCTACCAGGCGCGGCAGCATGAACAGCAGCGCCAGCCCCCAGACCACCAGGTACTGCACCAGGCGGCGGCAGAACACGCTCATGAACAGCGCCCAGATCAGCAACACCGAGGCGTGATCGCCCGGGAAGCTCTTGCTGGAACGGTCCTTGAGCTCCCAGGCCTTCTCCAGGTTGGGGTAGTAGTCACTGAGGTGCACGACGTCGTCGAAGATCATCGACGGGCTCTTGTGTTGCCAGCCGGCTGCATCCACCCACTTGGAAAACAGTGCGCGAATCACCACTAAGAGGAGTAGCGTGACCAGAAAGCCGAAAAATGCCTGGCGAACTTGCGCTGCCTTGAACACCCAGTCACCACGGATGAGCACTGTCAGCAGGATCAGGCCGACGACGATGTCGAACGGGCGCAGGCTGCCGACGGTCCAGATGTAGCGCCAAGTGGTGTTGTCGGCCAGCGGCGCATTCAGGCTGTGAAACAGCCACTCGTCGAAAGTCAGGCACAGGATCTGGCCAATGGGCCATAACCAGAAACACAGTAGAGCGATGGGAAGCAGCGTACAGGCTGCCAATGGCCCCAAAGACCACCTTGCTTGGAACAGTGGTCGATTGTCCATAAAATACCTCTATTGCAAACAGGAATCGGAGCGCCTTGTGAGCGCTCTGTCACGGGTTCTCGCAGGTTTCCGATAACCCTTGTAACCATTTTGTCATCATTTTTAGATAGCCAAAACCTATGAGCGATTTGCCTGATACCGATTTCACCCAACGTTTCATCTTCGACGAGCGCGATGTGCGCGGCGAGTGGGTGTCTCTGGATGACAGCTACGCCGCAGTATTGGCGCGCCATGAGTACCCACAGCCGGTCAAGGCATTGCTCGGCGAACTGATGGCCGCCACCGCCTTGCTGGTCGGCGCGATGAAGTTCGATGGCTTGCTGATTTTGCAGGCGCGCTCGGCAGGGCCGATTCCGCTGCTGATGGTGGAATGCTCCGGTGACCGCGAAATTCGCGGCATGGCCCGCTACGAAGCAGAGCAGATCCCGGCGGATGCCAGCCTGTCGCAACTGATGCCCGACGGCCACCTGACCCTGACCATCGACCCGGTCAAGGGCCAGCGCTACCAGGGTACCGTCGACCTCGATGGCGCCAACCTGTCGGAATGCTTCACCAACTACTTCATTCAGTCGCAGCAGTTGAATACGCGCTTCTGGCTCAATGCCGAAGGCGGCAAGGCCCGTGGCTTGTTGCTGCAGCAGCTGCCGCGTGATCGCCAGCCGGATGATGAAGAGCGTGAGGACAGCTGGCAGCACGTGGTGGCCCTGGCCAAGACCCTCAAGCCCGAAGAGTGGGCCGAAGGCAACGAAACCCTGTTGCACCGCCTGTACCACGAAGATGCCGTGCGCCTGTTCGATATCCAGCCGCTGCGCTTCAATTGCAGCTGTTCGCGCGAGCGCTCCGGCAATGCGTTGGTCAGCCTGGGCGAGCACGATGCCAAGGCGCTGGTAGAAGAGTGCGGTGGGACGGTGGAGATCGATTGCCAGTTCTGCAACGAGCGCTATTTCTTCGATGCCAGCGATGTAGCGCAACTGTTTGCTGGTGGCGGCACTGACGTGGCCTCAGAAACTCGCCACTGAAACGGTTAATCACAGGACAATCTCCTGTCGAATTGCGCAAAAGCGCAGTTCTGACAGGAGGGGCCTACTTTTTTTGGGCGTTTCTGGCATAATCCGGCCACTTTTTTCGCTGTAGTAGTTTTTTCAAGACAACTACAAAACGTTTGGAGCACTCGGCCTCGGGCCGGATGGGGTATCTCATGACGCAAGCCAACAACACCGTGTACACCGACCTGAGCGTCGATGAGCTGGTAAAAGAAGCGCTGCAACGCGGTGAAGGCGTACTAGCCGATACTGGCGCACTGGTCGTAGAGACCGGTCACCGTACTGGCCGTTCGCCGGCTGACCGTTTCATCGTCGAAGAACCTTCCACCCAGGACGCCATTTCCTGGGGCCCGATCAACCGCAAGTTCCCGGCCGACAAGTTCGATGCCCTGTGGGCTCGCGTCGAGGCGTTCAACAACGCCCAGGATCACTTCGTTTCCTATGTTCACGTAGGGGCGGCTGCCGAGCACTACCTGCCAGTGAAGATGACCACCCAGACTGCCTGGCAGAACCTGTTCGGCCGTTGCCTGTTCATCAACCCGGAGCAGTTCAACCCGGCTGGCCGCGACCAGTGGCAGGTCCTGAACGTCGCCAACTTCGTCTGCGAGCCTGAGCGTGACGGCACCAACTCCGACGGTTGCGTGATCATCAACTTCGCCCAGAAGAAGGTGCTGATCGCTGGCATGCGTTACGCCGGTGAAATGAAGAAAGCCATGTTCTCGGTGCAGAACTTCCTGCTGCCGGCTGCCGACGTGCTGCCAATGCACTGCGCGGCCAACATCGGTGAAGAAGGTGATGTGACCCTGTTCTTCGGCCTGTCCGGCACCGGCAAGACCACCCTGTCTGCCGACGAAAGCCGTTACCTGATCGGTGACGACGAGCACGGTTGGGGCGAAGGCGTTGTCTTCAACATGGAAGGTGGCTGCTACGCCAAGTGCATCGACCTGTCCGAGAAGAACGAGCCGGTCATCTGGAAAGCCATCAAGCACGGCGCGGTGCTGGAAAACGTCGTGCTCGACGCCAACAAGCACGCCGACTACACCGATGTCAGCCTGACCCAGAACAGCCGTGCGGCCTACCCGCTGGAGCACGTTGCCAAGCGCTCCGAAGCGAACCTGGGCGGCGAGCCTAACGCAGTCATCTTCCTGACCTGCGACCTGACCGGTGTACTGCCTCCGGTTTCGATCCTGAACAACGAGCAGGCGGCCTACCACTTCCTGTCCGGCTATACCGCGTTGGTCGGTTCCACCGAAATGGGTTCGGGCGGCGGCATCAAGTCGACCTTCTCCACCTGCTTCGGCGCACCGTTCTTCCCGCGCCCGGCTGGCGAGTACGCCGAGCTGCTGATCAAGCGCATCAACGGCTTCAACTCCAAGGTTTACCTGGTCAACACCGGCTGGACCGGTGGTGGCTACGGCGTTGGCAAGCGCTTCAGCATCCCGACCACCCGTGCCGTGATCGCTGCGATCCAGAGCGGCGCGCTGGTCGGTGCCGAAACCGAGCACCTGGACATCATCAACCTGGACGTGCCGAAGGCTGTTCCGGGCGTTGAAACCGAGCTGCTCAACCCGCGCACCAACTGGGCTGACAAAGCTGCCTACGACGAGGCCGCCAAAGGCCTGGCCAAGCTGTTCATCGAAAACTTCAAGAAGTTCGAAGTTTCCGACGCCATCAAGGCCGCTGGTCCACAGCTGTAAGCTGAGCCAGCCGCAACGAGAAAGCCGCCCCCAGGGGCGGCTTTTTTGTTCCTGCAAATCAGCAAGGCCGCTCCCACAGGGGAGCGCAGGCAGCGCAAACCTGGATTTTCTGATTCACTGTCAGCATCAATTGCGAAGACAAGAGCCAGACAGATGACCGAATCCCCTCAGCGCACTGCCTTCTCCCACTTCCACACCGTCCTCACCCGCCCTTCGGACAACGACATCAACGGCCATATCGCCGGGGCTACCGTGCATGGCTTTTTCGAAACCGCCATCCAGGCATTTTTCGTCGAACAGGCCGAACTGGACCTGCGTGACGGCGAACTGGCGGCCTTCGTGGTCAGTTCGGCGGCGGACTTCTACGCACTACCGGGCTTCCCGGACGTGCTGGAGGTGGGGTTGGGAGTGACGCGCCTGGCGGGCAGCACGGTGGAGTACCGCTTGGCGCTTTACCGTCCAGGCGAATCAGAGGCGTGTGCGGCGGGCACGGTGGTGCAGGTGTTCATCGAGCGTGCCAGTGGCCGGCCTGTGGCACTGCCAGAGGCGCTTCAGGCGATCCTGTCCGGCCTTGTACTGGAGCCACAGGCATAAAAAAGCCCCGCCACAAGGGGCGGGGCTTTTGCTGCCGGGGCGAGGCCCTCAGGCATCAGTCGCGCCAGTGGCGCTTGTGCTTGCGGTGGCCGTAATGGTGGCCACGGTCGTAGTGGCGACGGTCGTCGTAGCCGCGACGGTAGCGGCGATCGTCATGACGCTCGTCTTCGTCGGCCTTGTTGCCCATGTAGTTACCCAGTGCGCCACCGGCACCACCGCCGGCTGCCGCGCCAATGTAGCTACCGGTGGTGCCGCCCACCGAGCGACCTACCACGTTACCGCCTGCCGCGCCCAGTGCGCCGCCGATAGCGGCCTCACCGCGCTGGCGCTTGTCCGCGCCCAGGGCACCGCCTGCCGCGCCGCCCAGGCCGGCACCAATGGCGCCGCCGGTGCTACCGCCGATGGAGTTGCCCACCACTGAGCCCAGTACCCCACCCAATGCGCCGCCAATGCCGGCCTCGGTGGTGCCGCCTGCCATGGCAACGCCGCTGAGCAAGCTGAAAGACAACAACAGAATCGAGGAGTACTTCTTCATCAAGAGAGCCTCATAGGGATGACGAGGCGAATTTGAGGCTAAGCGGCCTGGCTGGCAACGGAAATCCGACGAGTAACACGAGTTGTACACAATTCTCTAAGTTACTGTATTTGCTGTGAAACTTTATCGATTTTCGGCTGTCTGAGACCTTTATGACAAAGCCCTGAACCCCAACGGAACAGGGCTTTTTTCGTTTTTACAGGATGCGCCCGTCGTCCCGCGCGCGCTCCAGTTTGATCGCGATGAACTTCGATGTCGGTGTGTGGCTGCCATCGCCAATGCTCTCCAGCGGCACCAGCGGGTTCACCTCGGGGTAATACGCCGCCGCCTGCCCGGCCGGGATGTCGAAAGGCAGCAAGGTAAAGCCTTGCACCCGGCGCACATGTTCATCTCCCCACAGCGAAACGATGTCGACTTTCTGCCCTGGCTGGAAGCCTAGGCGGATGATGTCGGCTTCGTTGGCGAACAGCACCTCACGTTGGCCGCGCACGCCCCGGTAGCGGTCGTCCAGGCCGTAGATGGTGGTGTTGTACTGATCGTGCGAGCGCATGGACTGCATGATCAGGTCCGGCAGTTGGCCACTGGCGCGCACGCGCTCATCGAGTAGCGAATCCGGCAGCAGGTTGGCCTTGAAGTTGGCGCGACCGGTGCTGGTCTTCCATTCGCGACTGGCGGCGCTGTTACCCAGGTAGAAGCCACCTGGGTGTTGCAGGCGCTGGTTGAAACCGCTGAAGCCGGCGATGGTATCGCCGATCAGATCGCGGATTCGGTCGTAGTCAGCCACCAGCCAGTGCCAGTCCACCGGTTGCTTGCCCAGGGTGGCGGCGGCGATGCCGGCAACGACTGCCGGTTCCGAGCGCATTTGCGTCGACAGCGGCTTCAGCTGGCCGTTGGAGGCGTGCACCATGCTGAACGAGTCCTCCACTGTCACCGCTTGTGGCCCGTCGGCCTGCAGGTCGATGTCGGTACGGCCCAGGCACGGCAGGATCAGCGCCTGCTTGCCGTGGACCAGATGGCTGCGGTTGAGCTTGGTGCTGATGTGCACGGTCAGCTCGCAGTTGCGCAATGCCTGGGCGGTGCGCTCGGTGTCTGGCGTGGCTTGGGCGAAGTTGCCACCCAGGCCGATGAATACTTTGGCGCGGCCGTCGAGCATGGCGTGGATGGCTTCGACGGTGTTGTGGCCATTGTGCCGGGGCACGGGGAAGCCAAAGCGCTTTTCGAGGGCGTCAAGCAGGGCCACCGGCGGGCGCTCGTTGATGCCCATGGTACGGTCACCCTGCACGTTGCTGTGGCCGCGCACCGGGCACAGGCCGGCGCCTGGCGCGCCGATGTTGCCGCGCAGCATCTGCAGGTTGACGATTTCCTGGATGGTCGGCACTGAATGGCGGTGCTGGGTGATGCCCATTGCCCAACACATGATCACCCGCTTGCCACGGCAGTACATGCGCGCGGCCAGCTCGATGTCGGCCAGGGTCAGGCCGGACTGCGCCTGGATGTGTTCCCACGGCGTGGCATCCACCACTGCCAGGTACTCGTCGACGCCATGGCCATGCTCGGCAATGAAGGCATGGTCGAACACGGCCGGCTCGCCTTTGGCCTGGGCTTCGCGTTCCCATTGCAGGACGAACTTGGCCATGCCGCGCAGCATCGCCATGTCGCCGCCCAGCGCCGGGCGGAAGAACGCGGTGTTGGTTGGCCGGTCACTGTTGGTCAGCATCTCCAGCGGGTTCTGCGGGTGCTGGAAGCGCTCCAGGCCACGTTCCTTGAGCGGGTTTACGCACACCACCTGGGCGCCACGTTTCACCGCATCACGCAGCGGGTCGAGCATGCGAGGGTGGTTGGTACCGGGGTTCTGGCCCCAGACAAAGATCGCATCGGCATGCTCGAAGTCGTCGAAGGTGACGGTGCCCTTGCCAACCCCGACGCTTTGCCCCAGGGCCACGCCGCTGGCCTCGTGGCACATGTTCGAGCAGTCGGGGAAGTTGTTGGTGCCGTAAGCGCGCACGAACAGTTGGTACAGGTACGCCGCTTCGTTGCTGGCGCGCCCCGAGGTATAGAATTCGGCCTGGTCCGGGTTGGCCAGCTTGTTCAGCTCGCGGGCGATCAGGGCGAATGCGGCCTCCCAGCGGATAGGCAGGTAGCGGTCGCTGGGTGCGTCGTAGACCATCGGCTCGGTCAGGCGCCCCTGGTATTCCAGCCAGTAATCGCTCTGCTGCAGCAACGAGGTGACACTGTAACGGGCGAAGAAGGCCGCATCGACACGGCGCTTGGTCGCCTCCCAGTTCACCGCCTTGGCGCCGTTCTCGCAGAACTTGACCATGCCGTTTTCCGGCGAGTCGCCCCAGGCGCAGCCGGGGCAGTCGAAACCGCCGTTCTGGTTGGTTTTGAGCAGGGCGCGAATGTTCTTCAGTGCGTTATCGCTGCCGACCCAGGCCTTGGCCACGCTGCGCAGTGCGCCCCAGCCACCGGCGGGGCCGTGGTAGGGCTTGTAGCGAGGGGTAGAGGCTGGGGCGTTGTCCGGAAGGTGCTGGTACGAGGTCACGGCTGTTACGACTCCGCCGCTGGGCTGTAGACCCGCGGTGCGCTGTGCTTGGGCAAATGGATGAGGTTGAGGTTGTGCTTGCGTGCCCATTGCAGGGCAAGGCCAGTGGGCGCCGACAGGCTGACCAGGGTCTGGATACCGG